>JAGHTQ010000030.1 GCA_018065295.1 Candidatus Colimonas fimequi
GATGATCCGCTGCCGCTGCTGGCTTTCGCAGCATCAACTTCGTGGCTTATCTGTGAAGTAACGTTTGTTTCAATTGATTTGGTCAGATGGGTAATATCGAATAATGTATCAACAGCTGCTTCAGCCAGTTCTGTAACTGCCGCTGCAGTTGATTGCTGTACGTACCAGCTTGGCTGAGCTGGCTGAACCTTTAACTTCCTGTATCTCTTGGCCCATCCAGCAGCCATTCCAAATGCCATGGCATAAGGGAGCACTTCGTAGAAGTAATTAGGATTTGAACCCTGCATTTCTTCAAGGTCAGCAATTTCTGCTGAACGAATGAACTTCTTGAAGCCATCAACTCTGCCAATCATAGAAAGCTTGTAATCAGTTGGCCTGATAATAAAGGCAGTCAAGATAGATCCAATGTATGCCACAACTACTGTTACTAACATAAATGTCATAGAGAACATGCTTGAAGCTTCATCGCAGAATGCCCATGCTACTACTAATGATCCAAGTAAGCAGCCTATGATTATTAGAATACGAATAATCTTACCTTTAGCATAGCGACCAAATCTTGATTGCATATGTGCGAATATGCCAGCAAGAACGAATCCTGCTGCAGCGACTAATCCGCCGATCCACATATCTGATATGCCTAAATAGCTGGAGAATGTGATGAATCCCACTTCTGCAAGGGAGATAAGTATCAGCATTACCATTGCAAGAGCGCCGCCTGTTGAAAGTTTGCGATTGTTTTTGAAAATATGTTCAAGCTCGCCCTTGGCCATATCAAAGTCGCTTGCAAATGACGAAGGCAGTTTAGATAAATCGCATGTGTTTCCTTCGGAGAAGAGTCCAGAGAAAAATGCCTTCTGATAGAATGGGGCGTCTTCAGGTAAACTCTGTACCTTATGAAGAACCACGTAAGTTTGATTTCTCTTAAGTTTAGCCTCACTGTTAGTGCGTTCTTCCATAGTCAGGTAGCCCTGCTGTGCAAACCATGGGATAAGGCTGAGTACGTCTTCATTGTCAACGGTCTCATCGATAATAGTTCCAATTTCTGCTGGGCAAAGCTTATCAGGTGCAAGTGCACATAACTCAGGAGCAGGTCTCTTGCGCTTATTCTTAATGGCAATATAAATTGTTGCTGCAATCAGCATAAGCATAAGGATAAAGAATGCAATAGATGCAGCCTTAGTCTGACGCATTTCACCGCTATAATATCCTTCGCGCAGTGGAGCATAAACCGTAATTGCGTTATTAGCAGGAATATCTTTAACGGTACCAGAAACCTTGTTTTTAGTAGCCTTGTAAGTTACATCAAGCGCATTTGATCTTTCGCCCTTAGGGCCGCTATATATCTGCAGATTGTTTAATTCATCAACCTTAAGTGCCTTGTCGAATTTCATTGAGAAGGTGAACTTATTAGTCTTGGTGTTCCACATGTCACCGAGAACTGAGAAGTAGAGGATGTCGCCATTTGCTACTCTGTCGTCAGGCATATGATAATCGTACTTGATTGTATATGTCTTCTTGCCCTTGATACGCTTATCTTCGTCGCCGATTATGATATCCATATATGTGTAGCTGCTGTTATCAGTCTTCCATTTATCGCCGGAGACTTCGATGTTATCAACCTTGCATTTATAAGTGTATAATTTAGGACCATTACCATCATCTCTTGTAACGTACATAGCAGTTGGAATGGTTCTATATATGCCGTGTCTTAAATGATTGAAATTAACTGTGATTTTCTCTGTTACACTGACAACATTATTTTCATGAAGTGTGCTCTGCACATCGTATGATTTAACTGTATAGCCACCATCATCAGCGAATGCTTGTCCGCTACATCCGATGATGAATGTTGCCATGATCAGCAGTGTAAGAAATACACGTCTTAGATGTTTCATAAATCTTCCTTTCGTGCCTTTTAATAAAGTTTCAAGTATGCTGAACATATTATATCATAAGTAGCAGATTGTTGATAATTTAGCATATATTGTGGTATAATCCACTATGTACAACTAGTAATTAATAATCGGGTACTTTGCGCCCGATAGGAGAGGAAATAGGTTATGTGCGGATTTGTAGGAATGTTCAATAGAACTGCAGACATTGCAGAGAACACTAAGATCATCAAGGCAATGGGTGAGAAGATCATCCACAGAGGCCCTGACCAGGATGACAACTTCGTTGATGAGAGCGTAGCTCTGGGATTCAGAAGACTTAGTAT
>JAGHTQ010000022.1 GCA_018065295.1 Candidatus Colimonas fimequi
GATGGCAAGGTTTTTCCTGTGTCATTGTCGGCAGAAGATGTACGTTCAGTGCTTGCAAGCCGTGCGGTGGATAACGGATTTGAGATTGTGCGAAATGAGTCGGGTGTAGCCATTGAGTTGATTGGTGATGACGGGTTAGTGAACCCTGCGGATTCACATTGCGGATACAAGGTGACCACTGATAGTGGGCATTCTTACATGGCCGAGAACGTTGTAATTGCAACAGGTGGACGTTCTTATCCAGGAACTGGCTCCGACGGATCCATGTACCCAGTAATTGAATCTCTCGGTGTATCACTTATCACACCGGCACCAGCATTAGTGCCAGTATTCGTGCAGGATTATGGGTATTCGGCGCTGAGTGGGATTTCATTTAAGAATACAGAAATTGTGGTACGAGACGGAGATAAGATTGTCGCGCGAAACGTGGACGATTTATTGCTGACCCACAAGAACTTCAGCGGTCCGGCGGTGATTAACATATCACGTGATATTAGAACTGGCATGACTTTGACAGTGAATTATGTGGCACCAATGCGCGATGATGAATTAACTGGTGGCATTAAGAAACGTATGGCTGGAAACGGCAAATCAGTTGCCAATTTCTTGGTCGACTTGTTGGGATTGCCATCAGCATTCGTGGCAGCTATTGCCGAAGAATGCGGTGTAGATCCATCAAGGAAGGCATCGTCATTAACTGGTGCTGAAGCAGGGATGCTTGCGAGAGCCTTTGCTTGTCATGAGTATTCGGTAAGCGGACTTGGCGGATATAGCGAAGCTATGGTGACACGCGGAGGAGTGGCTCTTGACCAGATCGATTTGAAGTCAATGGAGTGCAAGTTGCTGCCAGGCATATACTTCATCGGTGAAGTCGTAGACATTGACGGCGACACTGGCGGCTATAACTTACAATTCGCATATTCATCGGCAGTAGCGGCGATGAAGAATATATTAGAATAAAGATAACGCTGACCTGATGGCCAGCGTTTTATTTTGCCAGAAGACGATTTACGGTAATTTGTGTTGGATGAGTAACTACCGTTAATTTCATATTGATTTGTGTATGAAGATTAACGGTAAAGTAATGTGAACTGCTAATTAGCGTTAATGTGTTTCAATTTGGAACATGCTTATTAACTGTAGATTAGCTAAAACGGGTGATTTACGTTAATTTAATCGCAAATTCAAATAGTGGTTAACGGGGAAGGGGCTTAAATGCAGTATTAGCGTTAATTTGAGCACCATTTTTGACTTTATTTAACGGTAAGCTAACTCAAATAGCCGAGTCATGTTAATCGTCCTTTATGGGAAACAAAAAAGCGACCAGAACAACTGGCCGCTTCATTAAAGTAAGTATGTTATAAGAGGTTTAATTTCTTAGTCAAGATTCTCTCAGTTACGATGTGGAATACTATTACCTGCGCTACAGTTACAACGAAGGCGAAGAAGAGGAGAATCTGGAAGTAGAAGAATTCGTGCTGGCTTTCAAATGGGTTGATGCTCCAGTGGCTCATGAACTCATCGCTTAAGATCAAGTCGCCCAGAGTGATTCCCACTGATGCGATGATTGTCAGCGCCACGCTGATGCCAATGTATGCACCAACTGCCAGGAGAATTCTGTATTTATCAACCAGCTGTCCGATGGCAAGTGCTGCATATACCTGATATACGGACTTGAGTACGCTGAATATTACCAGAATCAGAACTTCAACGATGATGATGAAGATCTTAAATGAAATACTGCCCAGTACCTCGCCGATAACTGAGAAAAATTCACTGAATCCGTTAGCTGCAATCAGGAAAGGAACGATGCTGATGAATACAACCAGAATACTTCCTACTGTGTAGATTGTTGCGGCCAGTGCTCTTGAAACAACCAGCTGCCATTCTCTAACTGGAAGTGTGTGCATCAGGTAGCCTTCATCACCCAGCAGACCTTTGTAAAATCTGATTACGATTACGAAGATCATTGCAACGCCAAGGGCGCATGCTGCAGCGAAGTAGAGGAGGTATGGAATTACATAGATCAGGTTTGTGATGAAGGTTGATTCCATAGCGCTATCCTGCATACCAACTGTCAGTGAGATGCCGATAGATGCGACAATCATTGCAGCCCATACGATGAGCATGTACTGATAACTTGATTTCAGTTCGTATTTAAGTAATTTACTTGTCATATCTGTACACTCCTTCCTGGTTCACATTCATGTATGGAACCATTCTGAATGATTCTCTGAAGACTTCGTCGATTGACTTGCCTTCATTCTCCTTGATGTCGTCAACGCTGTCGTGTCTGATAACCTGGCCGTTCTGAATGAAAATTACCTCGTCAAGAACACGTTCGATTTCAGAAATCAGGTGTGTTGAAATGATTACAGTTCCTTCTTCGTTGTAGTTGTTGATGATTGTTGAGAGGATGTAATCTCTAGCCGCAGGGTCAACTCCAGCGATAGGTTCGTCCAGGAGATAAAGCTGGGCGTTTCTGCTCATGCAAAGGATCAGCTGTACCTTCTCCTTAGTACCCTTAGACATTGACTTGATTCTGTCCTCGGGACGGATGTTAAGCATCGCGCACATGTCGCGAGCCTTGTTCATATCGAAGTCGCCATAAAAGTCGGCGAACATATTGAATACGTCCTGTACCTTCATCCAGTTAGCAAAGTAGTTCTTGTCTGGAAGGTAGCTGACGATTGATTTAGTGTATGGACCTGGATTATTACCATCTACGAGAATCTCCCCTGATGAGGGTGTAATCAGTCCGTTTATTAATTTGATAAGTGTTGTCTTACCACTTCCGTTAGGGCCCAGAAGGCCGATAATCTTACCGCGGCCAATCTCAAGATTCACGTTATCAAGAGCTCTAAAGCCGCTATAGTATTTAGTCAGATTGTTTGTCTTAAGCAAAGTCTCAGTAAACATTATTTCGCCTCCTTCTCCTTAAGTACCTGAATGATCTCTTCGGTTGAGAAACCGATTGCATTCATCTGAGCTACAAATTCATCTATATAAGTGCTTGCAGTTTCCATCTTCATCTTCATAATCAGCTCCTTGTCTGTAGTAACTGTTCTGCCTGCTGTTCTATTAGTGATGACCAGTCCGTCATTCTCTAATTCACTTAATGCTCTCTGCATGGTGTTTCTGTTGACACCAGCGTCAGCAGCAAGATCGCGGACAGTAGGGAAAGGTGATCCCATCGGATACTGACCTGATACGATGGCCATTGTCAGCTGTTCCTTAAGCTGTGGCCAGATAGGTCTGCTGTCATCTAGTTTCCATGCCATTTAGCAATCCTCCTTCGTGGTTACGCGCGTCTTGTGTTATTGTCCTAAGTGCTTAGGACAAGTTTATAATAACGCGGGGCTTGAGGTTTGTCAACACCCTTTATGCAAAAAACACAAAACCCCATAACCGTTGAAATTACAACGATTACAGGGTGCTTTTGCAAAAGTGACACATATTTTATTTTTTGTCCTGCCTTGTCTGCACCTTGTCCTAAGGTGGCAGACAAAACGTGCTCTAGACGAATAATGTGACAATCGGTAGGGTCACAATTGTGACCAGAGTTGTCAGGGCGTAGAGCTTGCTGCAAGCGGTATTATCCATGCCGTATTCTTCGGATACGATTACAGGCATGCTGCCGTTAGGCATGCCGTACATGAGGGGCAGGATGCCAGCAACGACAGGATTTAAGTTAACTCCTGGCAGGTGCATTATGATTAATGCAGCTACGATTGGAAGGAAAAGCTGCTTGATAAATACATATCCATATAGCCTTGCTTCAGTGAAAATCTCCTTGAGATTTATGTGTGCCAGAGCGAAGCCAGTTACGATCATGCTGAGAGGAACACACGCATCTGCAAGATATGAGATGAAATCAATTGCAACGAATGGTAACTGAATTGGAACCAGGAAGAAGAACAGTGCTACGAGGCATGCGAACATTCCTGGATTACACATCTGCTTGATGCTGAATTTGCCTGCCGTGTTCATCTGTCTCTTAAACAGGTATAACCCGAATGAATAGAAGAGCAGGTTATACATGAGGATGTACAGTGATACGTAGAATGTGGCGCTCTGTCCGTAGAGAGATCCGATAAGAGGGATACCCATAAAGCCCAGATTAGTGAATACCAGCATTATCATATAAAGGGTTCTCTCATCCTTAGGGACCCTTAAAACTCTTGCGATGATTGGACTGAGCGCAATCATGGTACCAAAGAGTATGCAGACCAGAATCACGTTCTGCATTACTAGTTCTGCGGATGGCCTTTCATCTGCACCGACAACCGTTGCAATAATCAGCGCAGGGTTGAAGATGTTAACGATGAGCTTCGATACTTCTGATGAGCCTTTATCTGTTACCCAGTGTTTCTTAAATGCGATGTAGCCAGCCAGCGCGAAGGCGAACATGACTACAAGTTTTGTGAAAATAATAAGACTGTTTTCCATGTCTATCTCCTAACATAAATCTTAATCCGTACTAGTATACACCCAGGCTAAATTCTCCTCAAGGAAATTGGACAAAAAGACAGTTTAGTTGTATCATATATGGGTTAGGAGGCGATATTTATGTTGAATGCTAACGAAGCAATTCTCAAACTTAAGGAAGGTAATGAGAAGTTTGTTAAATGCGAACAGGGCATCGGCGATGTGTCCATGCTTATTCGCAAACGAACAGCAGATGCAGGACAGCATCCATATGCGATTATCATCACTTGCTCTGATTCGAGAGTGATTCCTGAGAGTATTTTTAATGCCGGTATTGGGGATTTATTCGTAATTAGAGTTGCGGGAAATGTTATGGATAATCATCAGCTTGGCAGCGTTGAATATGCTGCAGAACATCTGGACGCCAAGCTTATTGTAGTCCTTGGACACACCATGTGCGGCGCAGTAGATGCGGCTATGAACCATGACCCTGAAGGATACATCAAGTTCATAACAGATGAGATTTCCAAGGCTATTGGTGATGAGAAGGATGAAGCGACAGCGTGCTGTCTGAATGTTAAACACAGTATTGAGATAATAGAGAGCAGCTTTGAAATCAGGCAGGAAGAAGCGGAACACGGCCTTAAGGTAGTGGGCGCCCTTTATCATCTGGAAGATGGACGAGTTGAATTTTTATAAATTAGAGAAGGAAGAATGGATAAATGGCAGATTTGAAGATTGTAGAGAAAACACCAGAAGAACCTAAGAAGCTGGGCTGGAAGGTAACTGAAGTTGTAATGAACGATATCATCAGCAGATTACATAAGGCTAAGGTAATCGCTGAGCCTCAGATGAAGTTCATCTACAATGACCGTGGCGTTATGAAGAGCGTTTTTGATGCTCATATGACAGATCCTGAGATCGATATTTTGCGCAAGACTAAGCCTGATATGTTCCTCATGATCATGTCAGTTCACAGCATGGGCGCTGGTATGATGGTTATCTACACTCAGAAGGAGAAGGGTAAGACTCTCGGTCACTTCACAGACGAAGAAGTTGCAGATATGATTAGCCTCTTTAAGGCATATGACGTATATCAGCTGGCATGCCAGAAGGTTGGCGCTGAGCCAGGTTCACAGATTAAGAACTATCTGGATACAGTTGCTAAGCAGGGTGCATTCCTTGCAAGAAGAGAAGCGGGTGAACAGGTTTATGAAGAAGAAGTTCTCAAGGACTTCGCACAGGCTATGTTCAATCTGGGCGTAACTATTGCATTAGGCTAATTGTGATAAAGGATAAATAATATGGAATACTGGGATATTTACGATAAGAATAAGCAGCTTACAGGCCGCACAATGAAGAAGAACGACTGGTGTCTGGCAGATGATGAATATCACCTGACAGTGCTTGGCGTTGTTTGCAGACCTGATGGCAAGTTTCTTATCACTAAGAGAGTAATGACTAAGTCATGGGCACCAGGCTGGTGGGAGGTATCAGGCGGTGCAGCTATGGCTGGCGAAACATCAGAAGAAGCTGTTAAGCGTGAAGTTTACGAAGAGACAGGCCTTGATGTGTCGGGCGCTGATGGTGGATATGTGTTCACATATCATAGAGAAAATCCAGGTGAAGGCGACAACTATTTCGTAGATATTTACAAGTTCATCATGGATTTTGATGAGTCGGATGTTAATGCTCGCGAAGCAGAAACAGATGGTTTCATGCTTGCTGATGCTGAGCAGATTAAGGCATTCGCTGATGAAGGAATTTTCCTTCACTATGACAGCATCAAGAGAGTATTCGAGTAGGCAGAGGTTTAACCATGAAATTAATCTGGATTGAAACAGAAGAATTAGCGCGTCAAGAGTCTATGGCAAGCCTTGGACAGTGCCTTGTACAGACAGATGACGGTCAGGAAAAATACATATCAGTTATCAGAAATAATGACGAAGAAGATAGCTGGAATTTCGCTATCTCAAACATCAGCGTTATTCCTCTCAGCGAAGATGAAATCGCTGATAAAGAAGCCTGGGGAGAAGAAATTCCAGAGCTTATTTATGAGTTTGAAACAGGTGATTTCGCCGCTGCAAGAAACAATGAATTCGGCATCTATTTCCTGCTTAATTACCTTCTGGTTGTAGCAGAAA
The DNA here is from genome assembly GCA_018065295.1 of Candidatus Colimonas fimequi. Taxonomy (GTDB): domain Bacteria; phylum Bacillota; class Clostridia; order Peptostreptococcales; family Anaerovoracaceae; genus Lentihominibacter; species Lentihominibacter fimequi. Next base: position 6,573 of record JAGHTQ010000022.1, read on the forward strand.
CAGAAGGTCTTGATGAGAATGACGACACTCTGATAGATCGCATTTGCGATCTGCTTACTAACGCTCCTGACGAGACAATGATTAAGCTTCTCAAGAGCGCAGAGAACAGCAGCTATGTATCATTCATGAAGGCTGCAGTTAAGCTGGATGACCTGGCATATGTCAACAGATACATCAGAGAGTTTAAGATTGACGACAGAGGCCCGGGAAGAATTCTCGATTTCGACCCATCACCACGTGTTCGCAAGTTAGTAGAAGAATATGGCGGAATTGGTGAAGTGGAAGACCTTGATTACAAGGAGATTAGAGATAAAATCAGAGAGTTTAACAAGGCTAGAGACTGGGAGAAATTCCACACTCCAGAGAATCTGGCCAAGTCAATTTCTATTGAGTCTGCAGAGCTTCTTGAATGCTTCCAGTGGACTGACAAGGCAGATAGAAGAGCTGTCGCTGATGAACTGGCAGACGTAATGATGTATTGCCTTATGATGGCCGATAGAATGAACCTTGACATGAAGAAAGAAATGCTTCGCAAGATGGCAGAAAATGGCGCTAAATACCCGGTTAAGAAGGCTAAGGGAAACAGCGCGAAATACACTAAATTATAGATTAAATTTGGGTTAAAAGTAATCACAGGTAATCACTGATTACCTACATAATAATGCACGTAAATAATGGGTAAAAAACAAGGGTTTCAAGAGGTTTTGAAGCCCTTTTTTATTGGTAAAAAAGGTGAATTTGTGATAGAATAAATTTGCATTATTATGCACATTTTTTGAACTGATAAAATCCTCGCGAATGAGCGGTAATGTTTTGCGAAATATAGCCCGCTGAATCCGTGGAAACAATATTAAAAGATAGGTGGTAAATAGAAATGGTTATGACAAAAGACGAATTTATTACGCAGTACAAGGAGTCAATTCAGAACACTTTCCTGCGTCCAATAGATTCATGTAACGACAGAGAGAAGTACACAGCTCTCATTAAGATGATTCGTAAGCTGGCTGCAGGAATCCGTAGAAATCCTACAGAAGATAGCAGAGCAATGGGTAACAAGAAGGTTTACTATTTCTCAATGGAATTCCTTATTGGTAAGCTCCTTGAGAATTACCTTATCAATCTGGGCATTAGAGACGTTGTTGCTGAAGGTTTAGCAGAACTTGGCGAAGATCTTGAAACATACATCCAGATGGAACCAGACCCAAGCCTTGGTAACGGTGGTCTTGGTAGACTGGCAGCATGCTTCCTGGATTCAATGGCAGCAGTTGGTGTTGCTGGTGATGGTATGGGCCTGAGATATCACTTCGGTCTTTTCAGACAGAAGATAGTTGATGGTTATCAGGTTGAAGAACCAGACAACTGGCTCGACTATGAATATCCATGGGAAAGAGCTAAGCCATCTAAGGCTATCACAGTAAACTTCGGCGGTAAGGTTGAGAGAACTTTCGTTGATGGCAAGATGGAATTCAAGTATGTAGACTGCACAAGAGTAAGAGCAATCCCTTATGATGTTCCAGTTGTTGGTTTCGGTGGTAACGACGTTAACCAGCTGCACCTGTGGGATGCACAGCTTGAATGCGAAACATTAGACATGGCTTCATTTAACGCTGGTGACTACGCTAGAGCAATGAAGGACAAGTGCGAAGTTGAAGCTATCACAAGCCTGCTTTATCCAGACGATAGCAACGGTATGGGTAGAAGACTTAGACTGAGACAGGAATACTTCCTGGTAGCAGCGGGTATTGGTGCAATCGTTAACGAATATGTAGCTAAGTACGGTCATGATGAGTGGGATAAGCTTCCAGAGAGAATCTCAATCCACACTAACGATACACACCCAACATTCTGTATTCCAGAACTCATGAGAATCCTCATGGACGACGAGAAGCTGGAATGGGAAGATGCATGGGACATCGTAACTAAGACTGTATCATTCACAAACCATACAGTACTTCCAGAAGCACTGGAGAAGTGGTCAATTCCAGAAGTTAAGGATCTGGTACCACGTGTTTACATGATCATCGAAGAAATCAACAGAAGATGGCAGGATAGTCTTGATAAGACTGCTCCTGATTACATGGAAGTTGCTAGAGCAACAACACCACTTTGGGATAACCAGGTAAGAATGGCTAATCTGTCAGTAATCGGCAGCCACAAGGTAAACGGTGTATCAGCTCTGCACAGTGACATCCTCACTAAGACAGTATTCAAGGAATTCTTCAAGCTGAACCCTGAGAAGTTCAACAACAAGACAAACGGCATCAGCCAGAGAAGATTCCTTATCCAGGCTAACCCATCACTCACTCAGCTTGTTGATGAGAAGATTGGTAATGGTTGGCAGAGCAACATGGAAGAAATCGCAGCATTCGAACAGTTCAAGGCAGATCCAGTAGTACTGGAGCAGCTGGCAGCATCAAAGAGAGCTAACAAGGTTAGACTGGCAGAATATGTTAAGAAGCATCAGGGTATCGATATCGATCCAGATTCAGTATTTGACGTACAGGTTAAGAGAATTCACGCTTACAAGAGACAGCTGCTTAACGCACTGAAGATTTTAAACCTCTACAACCAGCTGAAGGAGAACCCAGATCTTCCAATAAACAACTACACATTCATCATTGCCGGTAAGGCAGCACAGGGCTATGCATTTGCTAAGGAAGTTATCAAGTTTATCAACAGCTTAGCAGATCTGATTAACAACGATGCTGACATTAACGGCAAGATCAAGGTTGTATTCATCGAGAACTTCTGCGTATCAAACGCACAGCTGATTTACCCAGCAGCAGATATCAGTGAACAGATTTCAACAGCTGGTAAGGAAGCAAGTGGTACAGGTAACATGAAGTGCATGATGAACGGTGCTATCACACTGGGAACTATGGACGGCGCTAACGTTGAGATTAACCAGCTCGTTGGTTATGACAACATGTCAATCTTCGGTCTTACATCAGACCAGACTCAGCACTTCTATGATTACGGTGGCTATTCTTCAAAGGCAACTTGCAAGAACGACGAACGTCTCGTTAAGATGATGAACCAGCTTATCGACGGAACATTCGAACCAAGCGGTTGCAACTTCTGGGGAATCTACGATGCACTGATGACATACAATGACGAGTTCTTCGTACTCGAAGACTTCGATGCTTATAACAAGGCATGGTTAGAACTCGATAGAATATACAATGACAAGACTCGTTGGGGAGAAATGTCCCTGACAAACATTGCTAGATCAGCATTCTTCTCAAGTGATAGAACTATCAGAGAATACGCTGAAGATATCTGGCACACTCGTTAAGCAATTTAAGGATTAAGGCGAAGTATTAAGAGTAATTTGAGGAAATTTTTTAGAAGGAGGCAGACATGAAGAGTAAGAAATGTGTTGCAATGCTGCTTGCAGGCGGACAGGGTAGTAGATTAGGTCTTCTGACTAAGAGCATTGCTAAACCAGCGGTGTCATTTGGGGGTAAATATAGAATCATCGACTTCGGATTATCAAACTGTGTTAATTCAGGTATTGACACAGTAGGTATTCTCGTACAGTACAAGCCACTGGTTCTGAGCAAGTACGTTAGCACAGGTGCAGCTTGGGATTTAGACGTTGCTGAAGGCGGAGTATATATTCTTCCACCATACGCTAGCCAGACTGGCGGCGAATGGTATCAGGGTACTGCCGACGCTATTTATCACAACGTAGACTTCATCGACATGTATTCACCAGAAAACGTTCTGATTCTTTCAGGTGACCACATCTACAAGATGGACTACAACAAGATGCTCACACATCATGAAGAAACTAACTCAGATCTTACTGTATCTGTAATCGAAGTTCCAATGGAAGAAGCAAGCAGATTCGGTATCATGACATGTGATGGTGAAGACAATATCGTTAAGTTCACAGAGAAGCCGGCGGAACCAGACAGTAACCTGGCTTCAATGGGTATCTACATCTTCTCATGGCCAGTTCTCAAGAAGGCTCTTCTTGAAGACCATGACGATGCTGATTCAGAACACGACTTCGGTAAGAACATCATTCCTAAGCTCCTGGCTGAAGACAAGAAGCTTACAGCTTACAGATTCAAGGGATACTGGAAGGACGTTGGTACAGTAGACAGCTACTATGAGAGCCAGATGGATCTGATGAATGACGAAGTATACGTTGGTGCATTCAGCACACACGAAAGAGTTTTCTCAAACAACAATACATATCCACCACTCACAATCGGACCAGAAGGTCATGCAGAAGAATCATTAATCTGTAATGGCTGCCAGGTTAACGGCGTTGTTAAGAACTCAATCCTGGGTTCAGGTGTTGTGGTAGAAGCAGGAACAGTAATTGAAGATTCAATTATCCTGCCAGATTCACACATCGGTAGTGATTGCAAGATTACTAGAGCAATCATTAACGAAGGTGTAACTGTTGAAGATGATGAAGTTATCGGCGAAGAAGACGGTGAAATTATCGTTTACGGCGAAGCTCATCTGTCAATTTAGGAAGGAGGATGCACGAAATGAACATGAAGACAATTGGTATCGTTTCAGCTAATTATGTAAGTGGCAATTTTGGCGAACTGACAAACAAGAGAACTCTGGCATCAATTCCATTCGGTGGAAGATACAGACTTATCGACTTCGCTCTTTCCAATATGACAAACTCAGGAATTAAGACTGTAGGCGTTATCGCTCCATATAACTCGGGCTCACTCATCGACCATATCGGCGTTGGTAAGCCTTGGTCACTGGACCGTAAGACTGGCGGACTGTTCGTAATGCCAGGTTCAATCTTCGGTGTAACTCTTACTGGCAACCGTTTCCTCATGAGAGACATTGCTGCTAACAAGTCATTCCTGGAGATGGATGATGCAGATTATGTTGTAGTTACTGGATCAAGTGATGTTTGCAACATTGACTACACTCCAATTATTGAAGCGCACGCAGAATCAGGCAATCCTATTACTATCGTAACTAAGAAGGTTGATAATGCAGAAGATTATCGTGGCTTCTTCGTAACAAAGGACGGCAACGGCAAGGTAACTGAGATGGTTACTCACGCTGAGAGAACTGCTGACTACTTCATGGACTGCTTCGTAATCGACAGAAAGTTCATGATCGAATTCATCAACTGGTTCGGCGCACTGGATTACATGGACGTTATGGACATCGTATCTCAGAACCTGAAGACTATTTCAGTTGGTTCATATGAATTCAAGGGATATTTCGGTAAGATTAGCAATCTGAATGATTACTTCAAGGTAAACATGCAGCTTCTTGATCCTAAGGTTATGAACGAAGTATTCGGTTCAGACAGAACTATCTGGACTAAGGTTCAGGACGAAGCTCCAGCAGGATTCAAGCCTGGCTCAAATGTTAGAAATTCACTGGTTGCAGCTGGCTGCGAAATCGAAGGCACAGTTGAGAACAGTATCATCTTCAGATCAACTAAGGTAGCTAAGGGTGCTGTTGTTAAGAACAGTATCATCCTTCAGCATGGTGACATTAAGAAGAGCGTTAAGATTGACAAGGCTATCCTTGATAAGTATGTAACAGTTAATGAAGGCGTACAGATTACAGGAGGAGAAGCACCAATCGTAATTGGTAAGAGCAAGTCAATCTAACCTTCTTTGAGAATAGAAGAGGTGTATTTTTTATGAAAAAGCAGATTTTATTTACCGCTTTTGAAGCGGCTCCATTTATTAAAACTGGTGGACTTGGAGATGTAGCAGGATCACTTCCTGCTGCTATCAAGTCACCTGACTATGATATCAGAGTAATGCTTCCACTTCTGAGCAAGATTCCTCAGGAGTATAAGGACAAGATGAAGTTCGTATGTGACTACGAAGTACCTCTTGGCTGGAGAAACATCTATTGTGGTCTCTTCAGAATGAGAAAGGGCGGAGTAACATATTACTTCCTGGATAATGAGTATTACTTCCACAGAGATCAGGTTTATGGTGAATTTGATGATGGCGAACGTGTTGCGTTCTTCTCCAAGGCTTGCCTTGAAACACTCAGATATATCAATGGATTCGATCCTGATATCATCCACACTAATGACTGGCATACAGCTTTGATTCCTGTATTCCTTCATGAACACTACAGAGGAATCGAAGAATTCCAGAAGATTAAGACTGTATTCACAATCCACAATCTTCAGTTCCAGGGTAAGTACGACAAGAACATCATCGGCGATATCCTGGGTCTGGTAGGAACTCCAGCACATGCTCAGTTAATGGACGGCGAAGCTTGCAACTATCTTCAGGCTGCAGTAATCTACAGCGATATGGTTACAACAGTAAGCCCTACTTATGCTGAGAATATCTGCACTCCAGAATACGGCGAAGGCCTCGAAGGACTCTTCAATGCATGCAGATACAAGCTGAGAGGTATCGTCAACGGTATCGATTACAAGGAATACAACCCAGCAACAGATAAGGCTATTGCTAAGAAGTACAGCGCTAAGAAGCTTGAAGACAAGAAGGCTAACAAGGCTGCACTTCAGGAACAGTTAGGTCTTCCTGTTGATGATAGTGTTCCACTCTTCGCTATCGTTTCAAGACTGACATCACAGAAGGGCATGGATTTCGTAGACGATCTTATGTCAACATTCGCTTCACAGAATATGCAGCTTGCTATTCTGGGTACAGGCGACAAGAAGTTCGAATACGACTTCACAGAATCAGCTAAGGCATATCCTGATAAGATTAGCGCTAGCATTAAGTTCAGCGAACCATTATCAAGACTGTTCTACGCTGGAGCTGACTGCTTCATGATGCCATCTGTATTTGAACCATGCGGACTGGCTCAGATGATGTCAATGAGATATGGAACACTTCCACTTGTTCGTAAGACTGGCGGTCTTAAGGACACAGTTAAGGGCTTCTGGGATTACAACGAAGAAGCTAACGGTTTCTCATTTGAAGATGCTGACACTAACGGTCTCTATGTGACTGTAATGCAGGCTCTCGATATGTGGGAAAACAACCCAGAAATGTGGGCAAAACTTCAGCAGAATGGGCTGGAAGTTGATTTCAGCTGGGCAATTCCTGCAGAGGAATACAAGACAATGTACGATGAAATGATTGGCGAATAATTAATGAACATATATCACAATTCTAGAATAATAAAATATAGAAATCCCTTCGGCGCAGCAGAAGTTTCGTCAGTTGTTAATCTGAAACTTGATGTCAAATTCGACCGCAGAGAAGAATATGGCTCAGTTCAGTCTGTTCAGGTAAGAACATGGCATGACGACTTTGGCGAAACTCTCGTCGATATGGAGCCGGTATCCATGAAGAAGGATGGTACGGTAACATATGGTGCAGATATTACAATGCCTGAAGATGGTTGTTTATTCTGGTATTTCTTTAAGGTTACTGTTGAAGATGCTAACGGTGAGTATGTGGCATTCTATGGCAATAATGAGAAGCAGTTAGGTGGTGAAGGTCAGATTTATTACCACGAACCACCGTCATACCAGATTACAGTATTCAAGTACCAGCCGGTTCCTGACTGGTATAAGGACGGTATTGTATATCAGATTTTCCCTGATAGATTCGCACGTGATGAGAACTGGCGCGAGAGATGTGAAACTGTATTAGCTGGCGAAACTGATAGAGTTGGCCAGGCTAGAGTCATTGAAGATGACTGGTACAAGCCAGCATACTATGAGAGGGATGCAGAGAATAAGGTTGTTACCTGGCCATTTTATGGCGGAAGTTTCAAGGGTATCGAAGAGAAACTGGATTACCTGACATCAATGGGTGTTAGTTCAATCTATTTAAACCCAATTTTTAAAGCAGTATCAAATCACAGATATGACACTGCAGACTATATGCAGGTTGACCCTATGCTGGGAACTGAAGAAGACTTCAAATCACTGGCTAAGGCAGCTGAAGACAAGGGCATCAAACTTATCCTGGACGGAGTTTTCAGTCATACAGGTGCGGACAGCATCTATTTTGATAAGCATGGTAACTTCGGAGGTGTTGGTGCTTACAACAATCCAGACTCAGAATATAGAGACTGGTTTGAATTTATAGAAAATGACCCTGTCGGCTATAGAGCATGGTGGGGTGTGGAAGATCTTCCGGAAGTTAATGAAGATGAACTTAGTTTCAGAAACCTGATCTGCGGACCAGAAGGCGTAATTGCTAAGTGGCTTAGAGCAGGTGCTAAGGGATTCAGACTTGACGTTGCTGATGAACTTCCAGATTCATTTATTGCGGATATCAGACATAGAGTCAAGGCTGAAGGCGAAGATAACCTTCTTCTTGGTGAAGTCTGGGAAGATGCAAGTAATAAGATCAGCTACAACGAACGCAGGAAGTATTTCATGGGTGATGAACTTGATTCAACAATGAACTACCCTGTAAGAGACCTGTTACTTGATTTCGCTCAGTTTAAGAACAGCGCAAGTGATGCTTCCGATAGAATAATGAGCCTTATGGAGAATTATCCTAAGGAGAACTTCTATGGAGCATTAAACCTTATTGGCAGTCATGATAGGAAACGAATCATTACAGTAATGGGCGCTGATGAGAACTATGATGCTGCTGCAGATAGAGTTAGATTCCTGTCAGTTCTCCAGTATTGTCTGCCAGGTATTCCATGTGTTTACTATGGCGATGAAGCAGCAATGCTTGGCGATGCTGATCCAGCTAACAGAAGCGGATTCATATGGGGCCGCGAGAATATTAACATGCAGCTTCACTATAGACAGCTGGGCGTTATCTACGACGAACATCCTGTTCTTAAGAGTGGAAGCCTCAAGATGCTCCCAGTAGGTAGCGAAGATGTACTTGCATTTATCCGTGAGGATAAAGAAGAGAAAATACTTGTTCTTGTTAACAGAGCAAACGAATCTGTAGATATTGATCCTATTGCACTGAGAGAAATAAACGGTGCATATGCATTGGAATTGCTCACTTCTGAAGAAATCAAAATGGAATCAGGAGCGTTCGTGAATCCTTTGCATGTGGGAGCACGCGCAGCGAAAATCATCTGTATTCTGGACAAAAAACCAGTACCGTTTGATATGAAACGCGGCGCAGGTGTCATCTGTCATATCAGTTCAATTCCTGGTGGCATGCTGGGAGCACCGGCTAGAAATTTCGTGGATTTCCTTGAATCCGCAGGAATGTCTCTGTGGCAGGTGTTACCGCTTAACCCTCCTGGACTTGGCAACTCACCATATAGCAGCATTTCGGCTTTCGCCGCTAATCCTGCGTTTATCAATTATGATGAACTGCCTGATATGTCACAGTACACTAAGTTCATTGAAGATAACGGATTCTGGCTTGAGAACTACGTTGCTTATTTAGATAATCAGGATCCTCTTACAGAATCTGAGAAGAACAAGATTCGCACTGAACAGTATTATTTCGACGTTCAGTGGAGTGAATTAAAAAAATATGCCAAGGATAAAGGCATTGAAATAATTGGTGATTTGCCGGCATTCGTTTCTGCGAACAGTGCAGACGTATGGGCAAATCCTGAATTGTTCCAGATGGATAATGACGGAACACGTCACTGCCATGCAGGTGTTCCGCCTGACTATTTCTCACCAGAAGGTCAGGACTGGGGTAACCCGTTATACGACTGGGACGCATTAAAAGAGAATGGCTACGATTGGTGGATAAAGAGACTGAACCAGTGCAGGCAGAGATACGACTATGTCAGACTGGATCACTTCAGAAGTTTCTCAGAGTACTATGCTATCCCTGAGGGTGGATACCCTATTGAAGGAAGATGGCAGCATGGTCCTGGCGTAGACTTTTTCCGCACAGTAGCAAGCAAGCTGGGCGGTCGTAATGGTATCCGCATTATGGCTGAAGACCTGGGTCAGCTTGATACAGGAGTTTGGAATCTTCTGAAGCTTACAGGCTTCCCGGGAATGAATGTATGGCAGTTCTCTGAAGATGAGATGAGAGCTATGAGTCCGCAGCAGGCGAAGACAAGAATCTTCTATGCTGGTACTCATGATAATCAGACTCTTATGGGCTGGTGTCGTGAGAATGGCAAGACTACATCTGATGCACTGGCAATAATCAGAGAAATGTATGAGAGCGATGCTCCTTGGGTAATGCTCCAGCTTCAGGACATGTTCATGATGGGCGATGAGGCTAGAATGAACGTGCCAGGTGTTGCAGAAGGTAACTGGACCTGGAAGGTGCCTGGAAACTCCATTGAAGAGGGCCTGGATCACGCTAAGGAAGTTGCTGCAGCATTCAAGATCCTTGCCATTGAAACTGGAAGAAACGTTAATCCAGAAATCAAGTCATTCCTTAAGAAACATGCTATTTACTGCAACAATATGGATAAGGATGCGCTCCTTGATGATATGGTTTCCTATTATAAGGATAAAATCACTAGCGGCCAGATAGCTGGTGTTCCATATAATCCAGGCCAGGGACCTCGCAAGGTAATTGCAGTTGATATGGGCGGAACTAATATTCGCGTTGCACGCGTGGCTATTAGTGACGATGAACTTACATGGGAACGAATGGTACGCGCAGGTATTCCTGGCAAGACTGAAGAAATTACAGTTTATGGACTGTTCGATACAGTTGCTCAGATGATTGCAACTGTAGATAGAGATGCTGAGTGTAGTTCAATAGGATTCAGCTTCTCATTCCAAGCTGAACCTGCAGGTTCAGATATGAAGATTATTGAGTTCTCGAAGGAACTGAAGATTACAGGAGGCGAAGGTAAGAGCATTACCAAGCTTCTTAACAACGCTCTTGTTAGAGCGGGTCAGCCTGAGAGAAATATAGCAGTTGTTAATGACTCTGTTGCAACACTTATGTCAGGAACAATTGCAGATAACGATGATGTGCCAATTGTTGCAGGATTCGTCCTTGGAACTGGCGCTAACGTCTGTGTTCTCGATCAGCAGTCGAAGATGATCTATAATTTAGAATCAGGTCATTTCCCTGGTCTGCCAGCAGGTGATGTTGATGATGAAATCGACAAGAAGTCTGCTAAGCCAGGAACTGCTCTTGCAGAGAAGAAAATGTGTGGAGCATATATCCAGACAATCATCTCCTCAATGACAGAAAAGGCTGTCATTGAAGGCCTGGTATCAGAAGATATGAGTGGTCCTATGGATAAGGATGTGCTTGCACATATTGAAGCAGGGTGTATTGATAGAGCTGCGCTCTATGCGGCCTTAACAGTAGCAACTGCTGTTGTTTTATCGGAAGCTCACGGTGATAGATGCATCGTACAGGCAGATGGTTCTGTGTTCTGGAAGATGGCCGGAATCAAAGAGAATACTGAGAAGTATCTGAGTGAACTTCTGAAGGCTAAAGGTATTGAGGTTGTTTTTGCTAAAGTTGAAGATAGCAGCCTGACAGGTGCAGCTGCTGTAGCAACAAATTAGCGTTTCCTACATTAATAAGGAGGATATGAGTATCATGACTATTGATTACAGACAGGTACACAGTGACTGGTTAGTAAACTGCACTGCATATAAGGCAGAACTGCTCACTATGAAAGACGAAGAAATCGCAGACGCATTTGGCAAAGATCTTAAGTTCGGTACTGCTGGACTTCGCGGCGTTATGGGAGCAGGCACAAACAGAATGAACGAGTTCGTAGTAAGAAGAGCAACTCAGGGTCTGTCAGATCATCTGAATGCTAATTACGAGAACCCAACAGTTGCTATCGCTTATGACAGCAGAAACAACTCAAGAGAATTTGCTATCGAATCAGCAAGAGTTCTCGCTGGAAACGGCATCAAGACTTACATCTATGAAGAACTTATGCCAGTACCAGTTCTTTCATTTACAGTTAGAAGACTTGAAACAACTTGCGGTATTGTAATTACAGCAAGCCATAACTCAAGAGAATATAACGGCTACAAGGTATACGGATCAGACGGCGGTCAGATTCTGGATTCAGAAGCTAACAGCATTCTGGAATGTATCGGCAAGGTTGACATGTTCAAGGATGTTAAGACAGCTCCATTCGAACCATCACCTGAAGGCCTCATTTCATTCGTTGACCAGTCAATCTATGAAGAGTATATGCAGGCAATGCTGGATGCGACTAACATCGGCGATAACACTGATATCGACATCCTTTATACACCACTCAACGGTTCAGGCCTTAAGCCAGTAACTGACATGTTCACAAGATGTGGATTCGATGTAAGAATTGTACCAGAACAGAAGGATCCTAATGGTGATTTCCCAACTTGTACATATCCTAACCCAGAGAAGCCAGAAACTTATACTGTAGCACTTTCACAGGCTAATGGTTGTGACCTGATCGTTGCAACTGACCCTGACTGCGATAGATGCGGATGCATGGTTAAGCATAATGGAGAATACGTTCTCTTCTCAGGTAATGAGATCGGTACAGTATTCGCATATTACATGTGCAGCCTTGAGGGCGCTGCTGGCAAGACAATTGTTACTTCAATCGTAAGCACACCAATTATCGAAGCAATCGCAGCAGCTGCAGAGGCTAACGTTAGAAGAACTCTGGTTGGCTTCAAGTACATCGGTGAACAGATGAACGATCTGGGCGATAAGTTCATGTTCGGTTTCGAAGAAAGTAACGGATACCTGACTGGTCTCTATGCTAGAGACAAGGATGGCGTTTGTGGCGCGAGACTCCTTTGCGTACTGGCAGCAGCATATAAGGCACAGGGCAAGACTCTGGTTGACGTACTGAACGAGATTTATGATAAGTTCGGAACTTGCGTTAACAAGACTGTAAGCCTTGAAACTGAAGGCGGACCTCTCATGGCTAAGGTTCGTGCGGCTGGTATCGATGGTGCTATCGACTACAGTGGCGGTATCAATGGTCTTCCTAAGGCAGACGTTATTCAGATTAACTACGCTGACGGCAGCAGAATGATCATCAGACCTTCAGGTACAGAACCTAAGGTTAAGCTGTACGTTTCAGCTCCAACTCAGGAGAGAGTAGACGA
>JAGHTQ010000005.1 GCA_018065295.1 Candidatus Colimonas fimequi
TAAACAGCTGTGTTAGCATTAGCACCTGAATGAGCCTGAACGTTAGCGTACTCTGCACCGAAGATTTCCTTTACTCTGTCGATTGCCAGCTGTTCAACTTCATCAACGTGTTCACAGCCACCATAATATCTCTTTCCTGGGTAACCTTCTGCATACTTGTTAGTTAATGCGCTTCCGCATGCTTCCATTACTTCGTAGTTAACAAAGTTTTCTGAAGCGATCATTTCGATCTTTGATTCCTGACGAGCTACTTCTCCCTTAATAGCTGCAGTTACTTCAGGGTCTGCTTGCTGTAAATAGTTGTAATACATTTCTCTTCTCCTTTGAAATGAATAAAAAATATAGAATATGTTTAGCTTACAACGCGCTCAAGCCTCTTAAGTGCAAGAGCCATTGTAAGTCCCGGAATAACTCTGTTACCTGTTATCTCAACGCCTAACATCTCGTTAATTCGCTTGAGTCTGTACTGTACTGTGTTAGTGTGAATTCCCATGAGTTCAGCAGTCTTGCTGCTGTTCATACCCGCATCGAGAACGAAAGTCTCAAGAGTCTCAAGAAGCTGTCTTCCGTTGTGCTCACCAGCATCCTTAAACGGTTCAAGAAGCTCCATGTAATTCTTCTTAACGAAGCCACCCTGAATCTGAATGTTGATGCAGTTGCTGACAAGAGTCAGTTCATATTTAGTGAAAACTCTCTTATATGGGAAAACGTTCTGGACGAAGGACCAGCTCTCGCTGATTAAGCGATACGCATCGCCTGCGCCCTCAATGCCGTTAAGGCCTGTAACATGGAAAATGCGGGATGTCTTGTTACCCTTCAGGTCGTCGAACAACTTGAAGCAGCTGTTCTTGTCGGCCTGGCCGCCATCTTCCTTGTAAGTGAGAATCATGCCGTAGGTCTCGTCGCCTTCAGTAATGCGCATGACATTCATGTCATACTCCTTCTCGAAGTCAATAAAGGCCTGATTCTCGATATCCTTGCCGATGCCTTTGCAAAAGAATACGCTTGTGATATCATCGCCGCTTATTCTAGCTTCGTCCTTGAGAGTATAAGCAAGTGACTTGTTTCCTCTCATGAGCGCCTTGATAAATTCCGCCTTGGCATCGCGCTCTGGTGTGTACTTCCACATGCCCATGGCAAGCTCGATAATCTCAGCCAGCTTGGTGATTTCACCAGCTGTATAAGAGTCTTCGTTGTCAACAATGAACATGTAGTATTTCTCGTTGTTAATGACTACAGGGCCCCAGTATGTGAGAACGCCGTTTACATCGATCATGGTGTAAGCCTTGCTGTTGCTCTCAACATTTCGCTCCTTGCCAAGCTTAATGGCATCCGCGATAGTCGCCTTGTGTCTTGTCTCAATGGTGAGAATCGGATTAAAGTCCTCACTGAGAATAATAAGCTGGAACTCATTGTTAATTGCCGCTTCACGAACAGCAGACTGGAAGTTACTGTGCTTCTCGAAGTTGAGAAGGTGGAACACGGTATTGCTGATGAGACTATTGCTAAAATTGTCTCCGTACAGCACCTTGTCCATAACCTCAGTTACTGCGTCGTTATATCTGGCATTCGGTGGCTGAATGACCAGTGGGAGCAGATCCTTCTCTGCCTGGGCGATTACTCTCTCATCCAAAGTCTTCACGTGCCTACCCACATAGTACACCGCAAGTGCAGCGCATCCTCTTAACGCTATCTCGTGGACCATGGCGCACTGAAGGTCCACGTCATCCCTAGCACCCAGGAAACCTGTGAGCAGGATTTCGCTTGAATCTCCTTCAGTCAGCTTAAGGTCTTCGAGGCTTGCAGCATCAAGAACTGATATTGTCTTAACTTCGTTTGATAAGTTAAGCTTACCGGCTGCTACCTGTGCACCTCTGAAAGCATCCAGTTCCAGACAATCTGCAACTGTAACTCTCATTAGTCGTCATTCCTCTCTTCATTTGATTCTTCAGTTTCAGTTTCTGCTGTTTCGTCAGAATCGTCATTGAGATAATCTGTATCATAAACCTTCAGTTCTTCTTCACTTGGAAGATCGTCATCTGCAGGCTTATCTTCATCGTCATCACTTGTTACTGGCTTAGCAGTGTTAGTGATGTCATCATATGTCATGATTACTGGCTTGAACTTGCCTGTGCTGCTCAGGTTCTGAGCATCCAGTGCTTTCTGAGCCTCCGCAAGTTTTCTCTTCTCTTCAGCTTCTGCTGCTGCACGAATCTTCTTGGATTCTTCAGCTTCTTCAGCGTCCTTCTCAGCTCTGATTTCCTTAGCAACTCTCAGGTCTTCTGCCAGCTGCTCTGGAGTCTTAGTGCCGTCATAAAGTTCAATGAACTGATCGCGTTCGAGAGTTTCAACCAGAAGCAGACCTTCTGCAACTCTAACCAGCTCGTCGTGCTTCTCTGTGAGAATTCTTGTAGCTTCTTCGTATGCTTCGTGAACCAGTCTCTGGATTTCTTCGTCGATTTCTGCAGCCTTCTCTTCTGAGAAATGCTTGCTGCTTGTCAGTGAGTTACCCAGGAATACTTCTTCGCCGCTGCTGTAGTTAACAGGACCAAGCTTATCACTGAAGCCGTACTTAGTAACCATTTCTCTAGCAACGTCAGTTGCTCTCTCGATATCGTTACTTGCACCAGTACTGATGTCATCAAGAGTAAGCTGTTCAGCTACACGACCGCCCAGCAGGTGAACGATCATATTGAACATGCTCTCCTTAGTGCCATAGTACTTATCCTTCTCAGGAAGAGTCATTGTAAATCCGCCGGCTCTGCCTCTAGGAATAATAGTAATCTGGTGTACAGGGTCTGACTTAGGAAGTGCATGAGCTACAACAGCATGACCAGCTTCGTGGTATGCAGTCAGCTTGTTTTCTTCTGGGCTGATTACTCTGCTCTTCTTCTCAGGACCTGCGATTACCTTAGTAATTGCTTCTTCGATTTCTTCCATTCTAATCTTAACGCCGTCTCTTCTTGCAGTAAGAAGTGCCGCTTCGTTAAGCATATTCTCAATATCAGCTGGTGAGAAACCAGGAGTTCTTCTTGCCAGAACCTTAGGGTCTACGCCTTCATCAAGAGGCTTATTTCTTGAGTGAACTCTGAAGATTTCTTCTCTACCGATGATATCTGGATTGCCGATAACAATCTGTCTGTCGAATCTACCAGGTCTGAGCAGTGCTGGGTCCAGTACGTCAGGTCTGTTAGTTGCAGCCAGAATGATGATGCCTGAGTTCTCTTCGAAACCGTCCATTTCAACCAGCAGCTGGTTAAGTGTCTGTTCACGTTCATCGTGGCCACCGCCAAGGCCTGCGCCTCTCTTACGACCTACAGCATCGATTTCGTCGATGAATACGATACATGGAGCGTTCTTCTTAGCCTGATCGAACATGTCACGAACTCTTGATGCACCAACGCCGACGAACATTTCTACGAAGTCTGAACCACTGATTGTGAAGAATGGTACGCCAGCTTCACCAGCAGTTGCCTTAGAAATATAAGTCTTACCAGTTCCTGGAGGGCCTACGAGAAGGATACCCTTAGGTATTCTCGCACCCAGTGCATTATATTTAATTGGATTTCTCAGGAAGTCTACGATTTCTTCAAGTTCTTCCTTCTCTTCCTTAAGACCAGCAACGTCCTTGAATGTGATCTTCTTGCTTCCGCCGTCCTTCTGGAGTCTAGCCTTACTCTTACCGAACTGCATTGCCTTACCACCGCCGCCGCTCTGATTCATGATGAGTACGAAGAATATGATCATCACACCTACCATCAGGAGAGTTGGCAGGAGGCTAACCCATATTGACTGTTTCTTAGGCGGATCACTCTCAAGTTTAAGCTTGTGCTCGTCAACCTGCGGAATGATATATTCAGCATAAATGTAGTCCAGGTCAACTACACTGTTAACGTATGAATATACAATGTCGCCATCCTTAAGTTCTGCTGTAATCTTAGTGTCTGATACATTAATACCGTCAACCTTGTTGTCCTGCAGATACTGAATCATTGTTGATGTTTCAATCTGCTTAGCTTCATCGGCTGGCTTAGATGCGCCGAAGAAGAATGCAATCAGGGCTACAAGACAGAAAATTGTAATGTAAATACCTAGATTCTTGCTAATTCTCTTCAATTCTTGTTCCTCCATTATTAGGATTGCTATAAATGAAAATATAGCAGTTTATTCTATCACGAAACTGCTATATCTTCAATATTCACGTATTCAAATTAGTACATTTCACACAACTTTCACATTGAGAATTGCCTCTGTTTTGTCGTCAACTCTCAAAGTTTCCGCATATCGTGTGTATCTGCCGTCAGCATCCCCTATAAACAGTACGCACTGACCGGCTGCAATCACCCGGGCGTCGTCTCTCTCATCGGCCGGAATCTTCATTTCACCCATGATTTTCTTAAGTTTCTTCCTTCCCCCGCGCAAAGGAATGAAGTCTCCTTCTCTTCTGCTGCGGATGGAAATGCTCTCTACAAGAACATTTCTCCCAAGGCCGCTGGCCTGGCAAACCTTATCCACGTCTAGAAGCAGCTCACCTTCTCTGTATCCTGCGCATTTTAACATGAACTTAATCTGTGAAACACGCTCAGGTCTATCAAGAAGTTCTACTTCTACACTGCGAACGCGGGCTGCTATATCCCTTCCCTTTATACTTATTTCGCCGAAGGCGAAAGTGATTTTATATCCATGAGGCAACTCCAACACCTTAGTTGAGGAATCACCGCAGAGCATATCATCTGCAGCAAGGAGTCTCTCGTGAGTTACGTCTTCCCACATACCCACGTGTCTTAATCCACGCAGGATAACTCTATGCCTGATTGCTTCGTGAAGCTCTGCTACCTTGCTTTGATCGAGAACAACTTTCTCACTTGACTGAGAAACTAAGCATTCCTGATATGCCGCCTCGGCCTGCTCCCAGATATATGCCTTATCTGTTGCGGCAACATCCGCCAGTCTTCCCAGTGCTCCCACAATATTCTCATTGAAGTTCTCTTTGATAAACGGGAGCATCTCTAATCTAATCTTATTTCTTGTGTATATCGGCTGACTGTTTGTCTCATCAGTCATAAACTGGATTTCGTTATCTTCAAGGTGCTCTTCGATTTCGCTGCGAGCCACATCAAGGAGCGGCCTAATAACCACGTGCTCCCCTTCCGCTCTAGCGTGCTCCATACCAGCAAGACCGTCAGTGCCAGTTCCTCTCAGGATTCTAAAGAGTAACGTCTCTGCCTGATCGTCGGCGTTATGTGCGACAGCAATCTTTACACGATTACCACCAGCAGATAGCTCATCTGCCACTTGACGGAACGCCCCATAGCGGGCCTTACGACCAGCTTCTTCACTAGAAAGACCGTCACGCTCCGCCATAGCTTTGCAATCTATGTTGAAAGACTTGAACGATACCCCCAGCCTCTCGCAAGTCTGAGCCGCGAATTCTTCATCCCGCTTGGCAGTACCCTCTCGGAGCATATGATTCACTTGCACCGCAGTAAGGCCGAAATCCAACTCTTCACGAAGCTCATTCAGTACGTGAAGCAGGCACACTGAATCAGGGCCACCGGAAAGTCCCAGGACCACTTGATCCCCACGCTCTATTAAGTTGTATGACTTGATTGTCTTTAGTACTTTTTTAATCATTTCACTTACAGCTTAAACACGATTCCAACTGCTGCCGCAGCCGCAAACCAGAAGAACGGATGAATCTTAGCGAATTTCTTGATCTGCAGGCAGACGAAAATAACAACTGCGATAATTGCCGATGGCACGATAAACTTGCCGTCGATATATAAGGATACGATAAACAGGTTAAGTACAGCAGCTGCAATAATACCTGTTACCGCTGGCTTAATGCCAAACATTGCGCTTTTAACAATCGGATTGTCGTTGAATCCTTCCAGGAATTTGGCGATGAGAGTAATGATAATTACGCTCGGAATTACAAGGCCAATTGATGCAACAAGACCGCCCCAGATACCCATGGCTTCAACGCCTGCGAAAGTAGCCATGTTAAGGCCCAGCGGGCCTGGCGTTGCTTCGCTGACAGCTACCATGTTAGTCAGATCCGACATGGTGTACCAGTCGTGGGTCTTGGTAAGGTCCATGAGGAATGGCAGTGTGGCTGGGCCGCCTCCAATAGCGAACAGTCCGATTTTGAAAAATTCAAATCCCAGGGTCAAAGGTAAACTAGTCATGATGCATCATACCTCCCGGGAATTTGTTGTAAATAATGCCGACGAGTGCAGCTGCTAGCACCAGGGCAATTGTAGGTATGTCAGTGAGCCACGCTAGTGCGAACATGCCTATGCAAAGCACCCACGTTACAACCTTATTCAAACTCTTCTTACCAAGGTTAATTACTGTATTCATCATCAGGGCGCAAACCGCGCCACGAATTCCTACCAGAGCGTGCTGCACCACCGCGTAGTCCATGAAGTTCTGAAGGACGAGGGCGATTGTTGTGATGATAACAAGGGACGGAGTAATCATTCCCAAAGTTGAGAATATACCGCCCCACACACCGCGACGCCTATATCCAACGAATGTCGCCGTGTTTACAGCAATAATTCCCGGCGTGCACTGACCGATGGCGTAGCACTCCAGGAGGGTATCTTCATCTATCCATTTTTTCTTTTCTACTAGCTCGTATTTGAGCATAGGGAGCATTGTCAGTCCGCCGCCGAATGTCAGGCCTCCGATGCGGAAGAATGCCCAATATAATTGCATAAGTTCTTTCATAGATTCAATGATAGCACACCCTTTGGTCACGTGCCATATCCGTGACATAAAAATAGAGCGTCGTATGTGAAATACAACGCTCATACTTCTCATATTACAGTACCTTTGACAGGAATTCCTTAAGTCTTGGGTGCTGTGGATTTTCGAAGAAATCCTTAGGGTTGTTCTGTTCTGCGATTACGCCCTGGTCCATGAAGAGTACTCTTGTACCAACTTCACGAGCGAAGCCCATTTCGTGAGTTACAACAACCATTGTCATGCCTTCTTCTGCCAGCTCCTTCATGAGTTCCAGTACCTCGCCTACCATTTCAGGGTCGAGGGCTGATGTTGGCTCGTCGAAGAGCATTACTTCAGGGTTCATAGCAAGTGCTCTCGCAATAGCGATTCTCTGCTTCTGACCACCTGATAACTGGCTTGGATATGCGTCGGCTTTGTCAGGAAGACCTACTCTTGTGAGCAGTTCCATTGCCTTCTTCTCCGCTTCAGCGTCACTCATGATCTTGAGTGTTACTGGTGCCAGCTTAATGTTGTTCTTAACAGTCAGGTTCTCGAATAAGTTGAACTGCTGGAATACCATACCCATGCGCTGTCTCATCTTGTCGATGTCTGTCTTAGGGTCAGTAATCTCTATGCCGTCAACAGTAATTGAACCGCCTGTTGGCTCTTCTAAGAGATTGAGGCATCTTAAGAATGTTGACTTACCTGAACCTGATGGACCGATAACTACAACCTTCTCACCTGGATAAATATGTTCATTAATGCCTCTCAGTACGTGATTTGAGCCGAAGCTCTTCTCAAGATTCTTAACGTCTATCACTTGCTCTCATCCTCCTTTCAAGTCTTGCTAACAGCTTACTCAGGATGAGTACACATGTGAGATAAACAAGGGCTACGAATACCAACGGCATGAATGCCTGGTATGTAACACCCTGAATATTCAGGGCAGCCTTAGTAATATCTCTGCAACCGATAACAGTTACCAGTGATGTGTCCTTAAGTAATGTGATCATTTCATTTCCCAGTGCTGGCAGAATGTTTCTGATTGCCTGAGGAATGATAATCTTAGTCATAGTCTGTCTGTAGTTAAGACCCAGTGAGCGGCCAGCTTCCATCTGACCAGGATCTACTGACTGGATACCACTACGTACGATTTCTGCAACGTATGCACCGGAGTTAATACCGAATGCCAGTGTTGCAACCAGAATCTGGTTTCTGCTTGATGCAAAGATTACAAAGTACATAATCAGAAGCTGAACCATCATAGGTGTTCCTCTGATTACTGTCAGGTAAACTCTGCAGAACCAGTCTGCAATATTGAGAAGAACAACGCTAGCACCCTTAGCGTTCTTTCTTCTTGAATCATGTGATGTGCGTATTACCGCAATGATTATACCAATCGCAACACCGAGAATAAGAGCCATAACTGCAACCCTTATAGTAACAGTGAAACCGCTGAGATACATCATCCAGCGGTCTTCTGCAATAAACGATTGGTTGAAATCAGCGGCAATATCTGCGAGCCATGCCTGCATAATTTCTCCTTTTATCTAAATATACACCTAGTGTTTAATCACCCAAGTATTTTATTCTGCGTTGATGTACTTGTCGATGATAGCGTCCAGGCTTCCGTCTTCCTTCATCTTAGCCAGAGTGTTGTTAACCTGCTCGAGAAGTTCTTCGTTATCCTTAGCGATAGCGATAGCGTATTCTTCTACTACATATTCAGTGTCCAGAATCTTCAGACCTTCGTTAGCTTCTACGAATGCCTTAGCTGGTTCGTTGTCGATTACTACGCAGTCAACCTTGCCGCTCTTAAGAGCTTCGATTGCGTTAGCACCAGTTGTGTATGGAGTAACGTGATCTACACCGTAGTCATCTTCACAGTAGATGTGACCAGTTGTTGATTCCTGTACACCGATCATAGCGCCATCAAGATCATCAACGCTAGCGATAGCTGAATCTTCCTTAACTACGATAACCTGTACGCCAGTTGCATATGATTCTGAGAAGTTAACGTTCTCTTCTCTTTCTGGAGTCTTAGTCATGCCAGCGATACCAACGTCAGCCTTACCTGAAGTAACTGCAGGAATGATTGAGTTGAAGTCGATGTCCTGAATTTCAAGATCCATTTCCAGTTCATCTGCGATTGCCTGTGCGATTTCTACGTCGATACCAGCGAAACCTGTGTCAGTTGAATCATCAACGTATTCATATGGAGGGAATGCAGCGTTTGTTGCCATTACCAGAGTGCCGCCTGTTGAGCTGCTGCTTCCACAAGCTGTCATAGCGAATGCGAATGCGAGCACCATTACGATTGCTAAAATCTTCTTCTTCATTGTAGTTCTCCTTTTATGTTTATGTTTGCTAAACCATATACAATAATATGTATGATATGCGAATAATTATACATTAATACCCATAAACATTCCATAACAATTTGGCATTTTAGCAACATTTAATCACACATTAGCAACTTAAAATGGTATATTATCCCATGGAGGGTAGTAGTAGACTATGTCAAGACAAGCTAAAGGACTTACACTGGCCATTATAGGCCCTGGCTTATGGGGCATAATGGGCGTTTTCATAAGACCGCTATACGCAGCAGGAATCACGTGCATGGACATCACATTCGTCAGATGTCTTATTGGCGCGATCATGTATTTCCTGCTCATGCTGATCACCAATCCATCGGTGCTCAAGGTATCGTTTAAGGGACTTCTTATCTGCATGCTATACGGCGTATGTTCGTACGGTATCGGGTTCAACTCATATAGCGTTGCAATCACCAGAATACCTGTCGCTATCGCCACCGTACTCATGTTCACTGCACCTGTATGGGTAACCGTGCTGAACATGATCATTTTTCGCGACAAGCCAGAACGAAGCAAAATCATCGCGATCGTTCTCTGCTTCATCGGCGCAATCCTTGCCGCCGATGTAATAAGTGTTCAGACAGGCGCAGGTCTGGATCCTTTGGGCATCATAATGAGCCTGGTCAACAGCCTGGGTATGGCAACTCAGCTGATCATCCCTCGATTCTTCGATGGACAGTTCGAGAAAGATACAATGATCACTTACGGATTCCTGGGAACATCACTTGCGTGTATGCTCTTCACTGACTTCAGTCACTTTGAAGTCATTAAGACCAGTGACAATGGTACAACTTTAATCCTTTGCCTGCTGGCAATGGGCGTGCTTTGCACATTCTGTTCCAACGGCTCATACGTTAAAGCGTCTGAGTATATTGACACCGTTTCTGTCAGCATTCTCTCTGCTACAGAAGTCGTTGTGGGCGTCATCGTTGGCTATGCGATTTTCCACGAGAGCATTACAGTTCTTCAGGGAATCGGCGCTGTAATCATCATGTTCGGAGCGCTCTATCCTAACATCAAGCTTAAGCTTGAAGAGAAGAATCACAAGTTATCATGATAACGTTTAATCGCCCCTGATATAGTACCTTTTGGAACTGGTCAGGGGTCTTTTAATGGTTGATATTTACGAAGCTTTAATATACTATAGACTTGTATAGAAATGATATGCATCTGTATGATGCAATGTGTAGTCAGTACACATTTATTAATTCGTTTTATCTTTATCATTTATTAAAAGAGAGGTAATAGAAATGGCAAACATCGATCTTACTAAGTATGGTATCACTGGAACAACAGAAATCGTTTACAATCCATCATACGAAGCACTGTTCGAAGAAGAAATGAAACCTGAACTCGAGGGTTTCGATATTGGACAGCTGACTGAACTGGATGCAGTTAACGTAATGACTGGTATCTACACTGGTCGTTCCCCTAAGGATAAGTACATCGTAATGGACGAAAATTCTAAGGACACTGTATGGTGGACAACTGATGAATATAAGAATGACAACCACCCAATGTCAGAAGACGTTTGGGCACAGGTTAAGGACATCGCTAAGAACGCACTTTGCGACAAGAAGCTCTACGTTGTAGACGCATTCTGCGGAGCTAACCCTGACACTAGAATGAACATCAGATTCATCATGGAAGTAGCTTGGCAGGCACACTTCGTTAAGAACATGTTCATCGTTCCTACTGACGAAGAACTTGAAACATTCGAACCTGACTTCGTTATCTACAACGCATCAAAGGCTAAGGTTGAGAACTTCGAAGAACTGGGCCTCAACTCAGAAACTTGCGTAGCATTCAACATCACTAGCAGAGAACAGGTTATCATCAACACTTGGTACGGCGGCGAAATGAAGAAGGGTATGTTCTCAATGATGAACTACTACCTGCCACTTAAGGGCATCGCTTCAATGCACTGCTCAGCTAACACTGACATGAACGGCGAAAACACAGCAATCTTCTTCGGTCTTTCAGGTACTGGTAAGACAACTCTGTCAACAGACCCTAAGAGACTCCTCATCGGCGACGACGAACACGGTTGGGACGACAATGGCGTATTCAACTTCGAAGGCGGCTGCTATGCTAAGGTTATCAACCTTGATAAGGAATCAGAACCAGACATCTACAACGCAATCAGAAGAAACGCTCTTCTCGAGAACGTTACAGTTGATGCAGACGGTAAGATTGACTTCGCTGACAAGAGCGTAACAGAGAACACTAGAGTATCATACCCAATCAACCACATCGACAACATCGTACGTCCAGTATCATCAGCTCCAGCAGCACAGAACGTAATCTTCCTGTCAGCTGACGCATTCGGCGTACTTCCACCAGTATCAATCCTGACTCCAGAACAGACTCAGTACTACTTCCTGTCAGGTTTCACAGCTAAGCTGGCTGGTACAGAGAGAGGTATCACAGAACCTACTCCTACATTCTCAGCTTGCTTCGGTCAGGCATTCCTGGAACTGCACCCAACTAAGTATGCAGAAGAACTGGTTAAGAAGATGGAAGTTAGCGGCGCTAAGGCTTACCTGGTTAACACAGGTTGGAACGGCACTGGCAAGAGAATCTCAATCAAGGATACTAGAGGCATCATCGA
>JAGHTQ010000017.1 GCA_018065295.1 Candidatus Colimonas fimequi
GACTATCTTGATGGTATCCTGGCAAGCTTCCAGGGCAAGATGGAACACCTGAGCTCAATCTACTTCGGCGAAATGTTCACAAGCATTGAGAACGCATTCAACGACATTAACTCAGCACTGGAAGCTAACAGAGCTGAACTTAACGAAATGTCATACAGAACAAGAATCGATGCAGAGAATCCAACTCCTAAGCCAGTAATGCCTGAGTACGAACCAGACGCACCAGCTGAAGAAGAATAAGAATTGAATTAATTGCCCGATCACAATGTGGTCGGGCTTTTTATCATAAGAATGCTATGAAGACTTTAGGAATAATCGCAGAATACAACCCTTTTCACAAAGGGCACAAATATCATTTAGACCAGTCTCTTGACATGACCGGTGCAGACTGCGCGGTTGCCGTAATGAGCGGGGGCTTCACTCAGCGGGGCGAAATTTCGCCGTGGGACAAGTGGACTCGCAGCAAGTACGCCGTTGAGGCGGGCGTCAACCTGGTGGTTGAGCTGCCATTTGTCTATGCCTGTAACCAGGGCATCTCTTTCGCAAAGGGTGCAGTGGACATCTTAGCAGCCATGGACGTGGATTTCATTTCCTTCGGAAGTGAAATAGGTGATATGGAGATGCTCATTACTCTCGTTGAGCTTCTGGAGGAGAGAAACGAAGAGATTAACTTAGTACAGCAGGAAATCATGAAGGATGGGGTTTCCTTTGCGAAGAGTAGAACAGAGGCTATCGCTGAAGTTCTTTCTCCTCAGATGGCAGAGATTCTTGAGACTCCAAACAACGTGCTGGCTATGCACTATCTGAGAAGAATCAACTATCACAATCACTTGAGAGTGCAGAAGGCACAGCAGGAGGGGACTCCTGTTAAGCTGATTAAGCCTGTCACTGTCCAGCGTCACGGCAGTGGATACTTCGAAACTAATATCAGAAGCGGATTCGCAGGAGCATCTGAGATTCGCCAGATGATTTACGATGGGCAGCTTGATTTCGCAGCGGGATACATGCCGCCTAAGACTAAGTCCATGATTGGAGAGGGATGTCCATGGATGGATGATACCCTTGCTAGAATGCTGACTATAGTTAAGACTGACGCTCTACGTAGAACACCGGAAGACCTTAAGGAGATTTACTGCATTGGCGAAGGCCTTGAGAATAAGATCATCAAGGACGCTCTCAGTGCTAAAACATACGATGAGCTCATCGATTCGCTTACTTCTAAGAGGTATACTGGATCGGCCATGAGGCGGGTTATCCTTTATATGATAATGAACCTGAAGGAAGAAGATCTTCCTCAGGGGGTATACGCCCGGGTTCTGGGTGCAGACCAGAAGGGCCGTGAACTTATCAGAGCTCTGAAGAAGCAGGAGGATGGTATCGACATCATCACAAATGTGAACAAGGATATTCCATCAGATCAGGTGAATAGAGACTGCCTTGCCATCGATATGAGGGCAGCAGACATATATAATTTCGTTTGTAATTGTGATGTCAATGATTGGTCGGATAGGAAGATTAAACCATACATAAAATAAGGCTATTCGCCTTGAAAACAACGGTCACAATTGTTATAATATTAACGTTACAAATTTTTGTTTTATTTTACGGAGGAATTACGATGAAAGTATTAGTAATCAACTGTGGTAGTTCATCACTGAAGTACCAGGTTCTGGATATGCCATCAGAAGCACTTCTTTGCAAGGGCCTTGTAGAGAGAATCGGTATCGAAGGTTCAGTTCTTAAGCACGAGAAGGCTGGACAGGATAAGTTCGTTCTGGAAGTACCAATGGAGAACCATAAGGACGCAATCGGTCACGTTCTGGAAGCTCTTCTGGATGCAGACCACGGCGTAATCAAGTCACTGGACGAAATCGGTGCTTGCGGCCACAGAGTAGCTCACGGTGGTGAGAAGTTCGACAAGTCAGTTCTGGTAGATGCTGACGTTATCAAGGAACTGGACGAAATCGTTGAACTGGCTCCACTGCACAATCCACCTAACATGATGGGTATCGCAGCTATGCAGGAACTGATGCCAAATACTCCTAACGTAGCAGTATTCGACACAGCATTCCACCAGACAATGCCACCAGCAGCATATACATACGCTCTGCCTTATGAATACTATGAGAAGTACGGCATCAGAAGATACGGCTTCCACGGAACTTCACATAAGTACGTTGCAGAGAGAGCATCAGACATCCTCAATGTTAACCTTGACGATCTGAAGCTGATCACTTGCCACCTGGGCAACGGCGCATCAGTATCAGCTGTCAAGAGAGGTAAGTGCATTGATACATCAATGGGCTTCACTCCACTGGAAGGTCTGGTAATGGGTACTAGATGCGGCGACATCGACCCAGCTATCGTTGAATTCATCTCAAAGAAGGAAGACCTTACTGCACACGCAGTAAACAATATCCTCAACAAGAAGTCAGGCGTTCTGGGTATCTCAGGCATTTCAAGTGACTTCAGAGATCTGCTTGAAGCAGCAGAGAGCGGCAACGAGAGAGCTATGCTGGCTCTGAAGGTATTCGCTAGAAGAGTTAGATTCTACATCGGCGCATACATTGCAGAGATGAACGGCGTAGACGCTATCATCTTCACTGCAGGTGTTGGTGAAAACTCAGTACCACTCAGAGAGATTATCTGTAATGACCTTGGCAACCTGGGCATTAAGATTGACCCTGTTAAGAACAAGGTTAGAGGTAAGGAAATCATCATTTCAAGAGACGACTCACCAGTTAAGGTTATGCTGATTCCAACTAACGAAGAAATCATGATCGGTAGAGATACATACACTCTGGTAACAGGTGGCGTATTAAAGTAAATTTCTCAAAATGTCAATAAAAAACCATTGACAACCAGCACCGTATAAATGTATACTTTTAACGTTGCTATGGAAGATGATTTAATCACGAACTGTCGTGATGATATAAATCCAATCAAATGAACAAGGAGGTGTAGAAACATGGCAGTACCTAAGAGAAGAACATCAAAGGCTAAGAGAGATCAGAGAAGATCACCTAACATGAAGAAGGCAGCACCTGGAATTTCAATCTGTCCACAGTGCCACGAGCCTAAGCTTCCACACAGAGTTTGCCCTAACTGTAACTACTATGACGGTAAGGACGTTCTCGCATAATTAGGTTAATCGAGAAATTAAGCGGTATCATAAGATACCGCTTTTTATTTTTTGCCAAAATGCTATATATCGTATATAATGATAGAGAACGTGCTATATATCGAATATGGGGTCTGACCCCTGTTCGAATTTTAGTACAGGGGTCAGACCCTATAGGAGGAATGAATGGATAGTAGAGAACTTCGAAGACAGCGAAGAAAGAAGAAGAATAGAATGGGATGTATCATCCTGATACTCCTGGTATTATGCATTATCGGTGCAGCTGGCCTGCTCTTATCATTAGTGGTAGGACACCACGGTAATGGATCATCAGGTGAGCCTAAGATGTATGAGGTTAAGACAATCTCAATCAGCAACGTAGGCGATGTTATCATTCATGACCCATTCCTTAGATCAACTAAGTATAAGAGTGGTGATGATTATGATTATTCAGACTGCTTCAAGTATATGAAGGATAAGTACTCAGAACCTAACTATATGGTAGCTAATCTTGAGACAACATTTGGTGGCAAGAAGAAGGGCTATTCAGGTTATCCTATGTTTAACTCACCGGATTCACTGGCAGATGCTATGTCAGCGAACGGCATCGACTTATTCCTGACTGCTAATAACCATATATATGATACTGGTGCTAGCGGCCTTGTAAGAACTGCACAGGTTCTTGAAGAGAAGGGTTATGATTATACAGGTATCAGAAGTTCAGAAGAACAGAAGAGATACTTCATTAAGGATATCGACGGCATCAAGGTTGGTTTCATTAACTACGTATTTGAAACTCCAAGTTCATCTGGTAAGTCAATGAACGGTAACCATATGGATAGCAGCGTAGCTGATCTGGTTAACTCATTTAAGCCATCTAAGCTTGATGGTTTCTACGAAGAAATAACTAAGCAGATTGCTCTTATGAAGATTGAAGGTGCTGAATTTATTATCGTATATCCTCACTGGGGTGAAGAATATAAGCTGGAAGCTCAGGAATATCCAAAGAAGATGGCACAGAGATTATGCGATATCGGTGTAGATGCTATCATCGGCGGACATCCACACGTTGTTGAGCCTATCGATGTACTCACATCAGAAGATGGCAAGCACAAGACTCTCGTTGCATACTCAATGGGTAATCAGCTTTCAAACCAGCGTAGAGAAATGATCAGCAGCTTCCCAACAGGTCACACCGAAGATGGTCTCATGATCGGATTCACTCTGACAAGAGGAACTGATGGACTGGTTTCAATTACAGATATTCAGGCTGAGCCTACATGGGTATACAAGAGTGGTAATCAACAGAACCCTACATATTATGTACTTCCAGCAGATGATACAGAGGTTCTTAAGTCAACTGGAATCGACGGAGTAGAGAAGTCAGCTAAGGCATCAAGTGAGCGTACTCACAAGATTATCGATGAAGGATATAAGAAGGCTAAGGCTGCATACGGTATTGAATAAGATAAATAATTATGCAAGTGATAGTGATTAATGATATAATTAATCACTATCATTTTTTATTGGAGGGTTATTATGATTAATCAAACAATATGGATAACGGGAGCTAAGGGAAGATTAGGCCCATCTATCATGGAAGTGCTTAACCATAATAGAGAGTATAAGGTAATTGGTACTGATATCGACGTAGATATTACTGATCTGTCTCAGGTAGAGCAGATGATGCAGATCTATCGTCCTACAGTTATCATCAATTGCGCTGCAGTATCAGGGGTAGCTTACTGCGAAGCGAATATGGTTCAGGCATTCAAGGTTAATGCTCTTGGTGCTAGAAACCTGGCAATCGCTGCAAGAGGTGCTAACTGCAAGTTAATTCATATCTCAACTGACGACGTATTTGACGGCAAGAAGGCTGGCAGATGGACTGAGTTTGATGCTCCAGCACCTAAGTCAGTATATGCTAAGTCTAAGTACGCTGGTGAACAGTATGTAAGCAGCCTTTGTCCTAAGCATCTGATTATCAGAAGCTCATGGGTATATGGTGGCTCAACTGGCAACGACTACTTCGGAGAAGTAGTTGCTAAGGGTAAGGCAGGAGAAGTGTTCAACGCTCCTGTAGATAAGGTTAGTACACCAACAAGCGCTGATGAGCTTTGCAAGTTCATCGTTAAGATGATTGACACTGTTGAATACGGTATCTATCACGCTGCTTGCGAAGGCATGTGCACTAGAAACGAATTCGCTCAGTTCATTCTGGGCGGCATGGGTTATGACGTTGCTCTGGCTAAGGGTAACTTCGAGCCTGAACAGTCATCAACTCTTCTTGATAACCTGATGATGAAGATGACTGAAGTTCATGAGATGCCTCACTGGCAGGAAGCTCTCAAGGCTTACGTTGACAAGGTTAAGACTAAGGAGGCGTAACTATGGGAGAAACATTAGTAACTAAGAAGAAAATGGGTCTGACGACTAAGATCTTCATCGGTCTTATTGCAGGTCTCATCGTGGGTATTATTTTTAATCTGCTGATTCCAGAATCATACGTTAGAGATACAATTTTTGTTGATGGTATCTTCTATATTATCGGTCAGGGCTTCATCAGATTAATGAAGATGCTGGTAGTTCCACTCGTATTCTGCTCACTGGTATGCGGCAGTTCATCAATTGGTGACACTAAGGCTCTGGGTAAGGTAGGCGGCAAGACTATCGCATTCTATCTGGCAACAACTGCACTGGCAGTAACAGTTGCTATTACAATTGCTACTATTATTCACCCAGGTATCGGCCTTGATATGTCAAGCATCGAGACTAGCGAAGTAACTGTAGCAGAACCAACTACAATGGTTGACACTATTCTGAACATCATTCCTGATAACCCACTCAACGCGCTGGCTAACGGAACTATGCTTCAGATTATCGTATTCGCACTCTTAGTAGGTATTCTTCTTGCTAAGATGGGTGAGAGAGCAGCTCTCATTTCAAACTTCATGACTCAGGCTAATGACCTGATGATGGAGATGACTGAATTTGTTATGATGTTTGCTCCAATCGGCGTATTTTGCATGATCGCAAGAACTTTCGCCAACCTGGGATTCGACGCATTCATCCCACTTATCAAGTACATGCTCAGCGTAACTGGCGGTCTGGCAGTTCAGTGCTGCATCGTATACATGATTCTGCTGGTAGTATTCACTAGACTGAATCCTGTTAGATTCCTGAAGAAGATGTTCCCAGTAATGGCATTCGCATTCTCAACATCAACTTCAAACGCTACAATTCCTATGAACATCGATACTCTGGAATCAAAGATCGGTGTTTCACGTAAGGTTTCATCATTCACAATTCCTCTTGGTGCTACTATCAACATGGACGGTACATCAATCATGCAGGGTTGTGCAGTAGTATTCGCTGCTCAGGCTTACGGCATGGACCTTGGTGTTCAAGGCTACCTGACAGTAATTGCAACAGCTACACTGGCTTCAATCGGTACAGCTGGTATCCCTTCAGTAGGTCTTGTTACTCTGACAATGGTATTCGCATCAGTAGGTCTTCCTGTTGAAGCAATCGCACTCATCATGGGTATCGACAGAATTCTGGATATGCTGAGAACTGCAGTTAACATCACAGGCGACGCAGTATGTACAACAGTTGTTGCATTCCAGAATCATGAACTTGACAAGGACATCTTCTACGATACTAAGTAGGCACTGGAGGGTATTATGTATAAGAGATTATTAACAATACTCCTGGCGCTTGTTATGGCAATGGCATTGACAGCATGTGGCAGCACATCTGATGTAGCTGAAGAAACAGACGCTCCTGCAGATGTTACTATAAATGAGAACGTCGTTCAGGAAATTCAGAATAGAGGATATCTCGTTGCTGGCTGTAAGATGGACGTTCCAGACATGGGATATCTGGATGTAGAATCAGGCGACTGGTTTGGCCTTGAAGTTGGCCTTGCATATAAGACTGCCGCTAGAATCTTCGGTGTTACTGAAGAAGAAGCTATGCGCGAAGAACTTGTTAAATTCGTAGGTGTGACAGTTGCTGACAGAGAGCAGAAGTTGGAAGATGGCGAGATCGACGTAATGCTTGCTACATATACTATTACTGAAGATAGAGCCAAGCGTTTCGCACTGAGCGATTGTTATTATAAGGACTACGTTGGTATTCTTGTTAAGAAGACTGCAACTGATAATAACTCAATGGGTAAGAAGGGCATCAACTCTGTTTCAGATCTTGACGGCAAGGTAATTGCTGTTGCTAAGAACTCTACAACAAGAGATGACACTCTTGACTATCTTGAGTCCATGACAACAAGCAAGGTTTCACCACTGTTTTATGACTACAACTCATATGATGAGATGTACACAGCAGTCATGAAGGGTGATGTAGATGCTATGTCAGTAGACGTAAGCATTCTTAAGGGCTATGTAGATGAGGACACAGTTATTCTCGAGCCTAGATATGCTTCACAGAACTACGGCGCAGCTGTTAAACTGGAGAATGCTCCGCTTCTGGAATATGTTAACCAGGCAATAGCTGAATAGACAATAAATGAACATAAGAGCCCGCATTCCGGGCTCTTTTTGTGTGTTACCAACAAAGGTTTGTATACTTATTCTATAAGGGTTTACAAAATACGCTTTAGCGTAGTATAATCTATACTAATTTGAATCATTTATTTGGAGGTACAACAATTATGAAGAGAAAGCCAAACATCGCAGTAGTTGGCGCAACAGGTGTTGTAGGATCAACATTCCTCAAGGTTCTGGAAGAAAGAGATTTCCCATTTGAAAATATTTATTTCATGGCATCAGCTAGATCAGCTGGCAAGCCTATCACGTTCAAGGGTAAGGAATATACAGTAGAAGAACTGACTGAGCATTCATTCGATAAGCCAATCGACATCGCTCTGTTCTCAGCAGGTGGTGGCACAAGTGCTAAGTTCGCTCCTATCGCAGCTGAACACGGTTGTGTAGTAGTAGACAACAGCTCACAGTGGAGAATGTATGACGACGTTCCACTTGTAGTTCCTGAAGTAAACCCAGAAGACATCGACTGGAATCACGGTATCATCGCTAACCCTAACTGCTCAACTATCCAGGCTATGGTTCCACTTAAGGCACTGAAGGATAAGTATGGCATCAAGAGAGTAGTATACTCAACTTACCAGGCAGTAGCTGGTTCAGGTATCAAGGGTATTCACGACCTGGAGAACGGTCTTGAAGGTAACGATGCTCCACTGGAAGCATATGCACACCCAATCGCTGGCAACATTCTGCCACACATCGATGTATTCCTTGAGAATGGATACACTAAGGAAGAAATGAAGATGATCAACGAAACTCGTAAGATCCTTCATGACGATAACATCAGAGTAACAGCTACAACTGCTAGAGTACCTGTATTCTACGGTCATAGTGAATCAATCAACATCGAACTGGAGAAGCCATTTGAACTGGCTGACATCTTCGAACTGTTCGAGAACACTCCTGGCCTCATCGTACAGGACGACGTTGCTAACAATGTATACCCACTGGCAATTAACGCTGCTGGTACTGACCCTGTATACGTTGGTAGAATCAGAAGAGACGAATCAGTTGAGAACGGCATCAACCTGTGGTGCGTAGCTGACAACATCCGTAAGGGTGCTGCTACTAATGCTGTTCAGATTGCAGAGAAGCTCCTTGAGAAGCTGGACGACTAATCTATATGAAGAAATCATTAACCCGCAAGGTAACTTGCGGGTTTTTAATTTGTTGAAGTGAGGCAATTTCATATATTTATCACACAACATATGGTATAATTTATTACGTATGAGACTATACAATTGGAAGGTGTATTAATGGCTTCAAGAAGAAATAACAAAGAAAAAGATAATAACAAAAAGAATAAAGTTGAAGATACAGCGAAGAAGAGATCAGGTCGCATGACCAAGGCTGAGCGGGAAGAACAGCAGCGCATAGAAGAGGAGCGTCTTGACAGAAGCAAGAGAATCAGAGACGAAATCGTAGCTGTAATTGTAATTGCAGTTGGTATCTTCATGGCAGTTGCATTCCAGACAAGTGCAGCAGGACAGTTTGGCAGAATTCTGGGAGAAGCCTTCAAGGGCGTATTCGGATTCACTGCATTCATTCTGCCTTACTATTTCATTTTGGGCGGCATCCTGATTTTTGCCAAGAAGATGATTCATGTTGGTGTGAAATCAGTTATTTTATCAGCGATTATTTTCCTTATGATTGCACTGGTTAATGCCGGCAGATTCATCGATCCTAAGCACCTGGATTTCTCAACACATGCTATCTCAGCATACTATAACAACGGTATGAGCCTTGATGATGGCGGTGTGTTCGGCATGGTTGTAGGCGGATTAATCGTTAAATACGTGGGCCTTGCAGGTCTCTTCATCATATCATTTGTTGTAATTTTCATTTGCCTGCTTCTGGTACTGGATACTCCAGTTTCAAGAATGTTCGGTAAGGCGAAGGATAAGAAGGCCCAGATGGCTGCTAGCAGGGCAGAGCGCATTGCTGAGAAGGAACGCATTGCCGAAGAGAGACGTCAGCAGCTGGAAGTTCAGATGATGCTGGATGAGGATAGACGCGTGCGTGAGGCACAGGAGAAGGCTGAGAAGAAGCGTAATTTCTTTAATTTCGGATTTAGCGGAGGCAACACAGAGCCTGAGCCTGAACCTGAACCAGAACCTTACTACGATCCATACGAGTATCTGCCACCAAACCAGCGTAAGATTATGAATTACGTTGAGGGCAACGAAGGTCCAGTTGGTTTCTATGAAGGCGGCATGTACGACGACGGCTATACGCCGAAGGAAATTAATACTGAGAACCCATACGAATTCTCAGAAGGTGGATTCTGGAATACAGGTAATGACGAGAACATCGTCGTTGACGAAACTAACAGCAGCAAGAACAAGAAGAAAAAGGCGCCGATTGTAGTTACAGGTGCTAAGGAGCCGGAACTTGATATCTTTGAACCTGAAGAAGAGGGCGTACTGTTCAAGGGCGAAATCGATAGCACAGACGCTCACGGCGTTCAGAAGAAGATGAGCAAGACTGAGGCGGCTAAGAGCATGCTCAAGGAAGCAGAACTTAATCAGGCGACTATCGTTAACTACGAGTTCCCACCAATCGACCTTCTTAAGGTAAATAAGAACCGTGGCAAGAACGGGGACAGCGAAGGCGAGCTTATGGCTAAGGCTCAGAAGCTGGAAGACGTGCTCCACAGTTTCAACATCGATGCTGACGTTACAAACGTAACTCAGGGTCCTACTGTAACAAGATACGAAGTTCATCCTAACAGCGGCGTTAAGGTTAAGGGTATCAAGAGCCTGGCTGATGATATCGCACTTAACATGGAAGCTAAGAGCATCAGAATTGAAGCTCCTATCCCTGGCAAGCCTGCTGTAGGTATCGAGATAGAGAATGACAAAATTAACATGGTTACTGTTCGTGAACTTATCGACTCTAAGCCATTCAAGGACG
The DNA here is from genome assembly GCA_018065295.1 of Candidatus Colimonas fimequi. Classification (GTDB taxonomy): domain Bacteria; phylum Bacillota; class Clostridia; order Peptostreptococcales; family Anaerovoracaceae; genus Lentihominibacter; species Lentihominibacter fimequi. The sequence goes on from JAGHTQ010000017.1 coordinate 10,594, forward strand.
CTAAGTCTAAGATTACTTTCGCAGTTGGTAAGGACATCAGCGGTAATGAAATCGTAGCAGACCTTAAGTCAATGCCACATCTGCTTATCGCAGGTTCAACTGGTTCTGGTAAGTCAGTATGTATCAACAGTATCATTACAAGCTTTATCTATAAGGCTCGTCCTGAAGAAGTTAAGCTGGTACTGGTTGACCCTAAGGTTGTAGAACTTGCCAACTACAATGGAATTCCTCATCTGCTTATTCCTGTAGTTACTGATCCTGCTAAGGCTGCAGCTGCACTTAACTGGGCTGTTGCTGAGATGGATGAGAGATATCGCAAGTTCGCAGACGAAGGTGTTAGAGAACTGGCAAGCTTCAATGATCACATGAGACTTGAAGGTCGCGATGAAGAAGTAATGCCACAGATCGTTATAATCATCGACGAGCTGGCTGACCTTATGATCGTAGCACCATCACAGGTTGAAGATTCAATCATGAGACTGGCACAGAAGGCAAGAGCGGCTGGCATGCACCTTATCGTTGCTACACAGAGACCATCAGTAGACGTTATTACTGGTGTTATCAAAGCTAATATTCCATCAAGAATTGCCTTCGCTGTATCATCACAGGTTGACTCAAGAACTATCCTTGACATGGCCGGTGCTGAGAAACTGGTAGGTAAGGGCGACATGCTCTTTAACCCACTGGGTAAGGGTAAGCCTGTACGTGTACAGGGTACATTTATCAGCGATGAAGAAGTTAATGACGTTATTGATTTCGTTAAGGCTCAGGCTTCAGAAGAACCTGAATATGCTGAGACTGTTCTTGACAGAATCGAACGTGCTAATGCATCAGTTACTCCACCTACAGACGAGAAGAACCCTGATGACGAACTGCTGGCAGATGCTATTGAACTTGTTGTACAGGCTCAGCAGGCATCAGTAAGCATGCTTCAGAGAAGATTCAGAATCGGCTATAACAGAGCCGCTAGAATCGTCGACATGATGGAGGAACGTCAGATTGTCGGTCCGCAGGATGGCAGCAGACCTAGAGCTGTTCTTATCTCTGAAGAAGAGTTTAACGAAATGAAACATGCTACGGAGGATATGGAGGAATAATGAAGTTATATATTGAGACTATGGGATGCCCTAAGAATTTCAACGATTCTGAGGGTATCGCAGGTATCTGGGAGAAGGCAGGAATGACCGTGACAAATGATCCTCTTGAGGCTGATGCTCTCATGGTTAACACCTGCGGATTCATTCAGGATGCCAAGGTTGAGTCTATAGATAAGATTTTTGAGCTGTCACGGCTCATTGAGGAGACTGCGGACGAAGTTAACCGTAAAATGCTTATTGTTTGCGGATGTCTGACACAGAGATACGGTGATGATCTATTCGAAGAAATCCCTGAAATCGACCTGGTAATGGGCGTTAACGACTATGAGAGATTACCTGAGCTGGTTGAAGGCTTCAAAGATGGCCTTAGACAGAAGGCTCTCAGCTGTACGCCGGTTGGTTTCACTGAATTCTCAGCTCGTAAGTACGAGGACAACCCATACACAGCAACAGTAAGAATCTCAGAAGGCTGCAACAACTGCTGCACATACTGCGTTATTCCACAGATTCGCGGCGGTTACAGAAGCAGACCTATGGAGAGCATCTTAGCAGAAGCTAAGGACATGGCGGAGCACGGCACACGCGAACTGATTCTCATCGCTCAGGACGTTACAGAGTACGGTACTGACCTTTATGGAGAATTAGCACTTCCAAGACTCCTTAGAGAACTTTGCAAAATCGACGGCATCCAGTGGATTCGTCTCATGTACTGCTACGAGGATAAGATCACTGACGAGCTCATCGAAGTGATGGTTAGCGAACCTAAGATTTGTCACTACGTTGACATTCCGCTCCAGCACGTTGCTAACAACGTTCTGGGCAATATGAATCGTCGTTCAACTCACGATTCAATTGAGAACACAATCAGTCGCCTGAGAGCAGCAATGCCTGATATTCACATCAGAACTACATTCATCACTGGTTTTCCTGGTGAAACTGAGGAAGACTTCGATGAACTTTATGATTTCGCTGCTGAGACTAGATTCGAGCGTCTGGGCGTATTCGCTTATTCAAGAGAAGAAGGCACTGTAGCAGGGGACATGGAGAATCAAATCGATGACGAGATTAAGGCTGAACGTGCTGATTCAATCATGAGAATGCAGATTGAGATTTCTCGAGAAGTTAACGAAGCCAAGGTTGGTAGCATCCAGCAGGTTATGGTTGACGGAATCGATGAAGAGGGAGCATACATCGGAAGAACCCAGTACGATGCTCCTGAAATAGATAATACGGTAATTTTTAAATCAGAAGCTGACCTTAAGCCAGGTGATCTGGTTGAAGTTAGAATCACAGACGCTTTTGATTACGATCTTGTAGGAATTATGGAATAGGGAGAATAGAAATGGAGAACAAAACTATTAAGAACAAAAATCTGCCTAATCAGCTGACAATGGCAAGAATTTTCGCAGTTCCTGTATTCATTGTACTGCTTATGCTGGACTTCAGACTTTTAGCAGCAGTTATTTTCATTCTTGCAGCACTTACTGACATGCTCGATGGCAAGATTGCAAGAAAGTACAATCTGGTAACTAACTTCGGTAAGCTCATGGACCCACTGGCTGACAAGCTGCTTACAATGGCAGCATTCGTATGCTTCGTAGGTCTCGGCGATATTCCAGCGTGGACTGTAGTTCTTATTCTCGGTAGAGAATTCTTTATCACTGGCATCCGTCAGGTTGCAGCAGCTGAAGGTATCGTAATTGCAGCAGCATGGTCAGGTAAGATCAAGACTGTTTGTCAGATGATCGCAATTCCGCTTCTTCTTCTGGCACCACTGAACCTGATTCCATACTTAGACGTTGCAGCTAAGGTGGCATTCTGGGCAGCAGTATTCATGACAGTATGG
>JAGHTQ010000003.1 GCA_018065295.1 Candidatus Colimonas fimequi
ATTGTGAAGTTCAGTTCCTTACCTGCCATTTCGTTGTTAGCATCGAATGTGATAGTAGTTTCTGTCTTCTCAATTACGAATGCTGGGAATCTCTGTCCGTAAGGATTTGATAACCAAACCTTCTCGCCAACAGTTAAGTTCTCTGTACCAGGCATCTTAGCGATTTCTGTAGTCATGATAGCTCTAGGGTCACGTTCACCGTAAGCTTCTGATGGCATCAGGTGAATCTGTACAGTTTCGCCAACAGCCATGTTAGCAACAGCCTGATCGAATCCAGGAATCATCTGACCAGCACCGCATACGAAGTTCAGTGGTTCGTTTCTGTCATATGAGCTGTCAAACTGTTCACCAGTATTGAATGTACCTCTGTAGTGCACGCTTACCTGCTTGCCAACGTTAGGACCTTCGATTGATGGTCTGTGATGTCCGCAGCCACCGCAACCGCCGCCGTTATCGCTACCACAGCCACCGCCGCAGCCTGAACCACCGCCACAACCGTCGCAGCTTGATTCGCTAGTTTCCATCTCGCCAGTGATGAATGCTTCAACCTGTTCATCAGCGTTACCTTCTACTCCACCGAAGATTTCGATTTCGTGTCTAGTAAGAGCCTGAACAGCTGCGCCGCCAATAGTAGTGCAAAGCACAACTTCAACGCCCATTTCACCCAGCATGTCAGCAACTCTGCTATGACCGCCACCAACTGATGGAACAACTTCTGCTGAAACGATAGCATCGTTCTCTACGTTGTAAATCTTAAAATTCTCAGCCTTACCGAAGTGGCTGAATACGTTACCATTATCAAATGGAACTGCAATTTTCATAACTAGTGTTCTCCTTATTATTTATATTATCGTGCAAAGTATCCCGCTTACCATTCGAGACCGTGGTCATCGTCTGGAGTGTATGGGAACATAGGCATAAGTTCAAGCTTGAACTTATTTCTTACGTGTCTTGCATCGATATTAGCCTTGATTTCTGGATCTTCGCAGATGCCTTCTCTGATATATCTATCAAGTGTAGCATAAGTGAATCCCAGGTTATCTTCGTCAGTCTTGCCCTGAAGTCCATCGATAGGAACTTTATCAACGAACATTGATGGAAGACCAAGAGCTCTACCAACAGCCTTAACTTCCTGTACAGTCAGTTTACTCAATGGGCTGAAGTCGCCTGCACAATCACCGAACTTAGTTGAGTAACCAACCCAGTCTTCACTCAGGTTACAAGTGTTAGCAACACGGCCGTTGATTGTCTGTGATACAGCATATAGAGCTGTCATTCTAAGTCTAGGTGGCATGTTAACCTTAGCCTGACCTTCGAATGTGTCGAAGTACTTAGCCAGTTGTCCTACCATACCATCATAAGCGTCCTTAATATTAATAATAACGTGATTGATATCAAGATGTTCAACAAGAGCAAGTGATACATCGATGTCGAACTGTTCACCGTTAGGCATCAGTACGCCCATAACATTCTCCTTACCCAGTGCTTCTACGCATAGTGCAGCTACTACTGAGCTATCCTTACCACCGCTAAGACCGATTACAGCCTTGCAGCCCTTGCCGTTTACTTCGAACCAGTCCTGGATCCATTTAACGATATCATTCTTAACTTTCATTGCATCAAATGCCATATTACACACTCCTTCTCTTAACACTCATTATCTATAAGCGGCCTTAAGAGCCGCCTTAACAGTTGCTTCTGTGTTTATTAAATACGCCTTTTTAGGCTGTTCCTTTATAAACAAAGGATTCCAATATCTATTGTAATATTCCTGGACCATTTCTTCAATGGTAAGTCCATCATTTCTCCACTTACGAGCGAAATCCACTACCTCATCACAGCCTGCCTTAAACATATCCCAGTACTTCTCGTTGAAATCAGTTGGCAAAAGGCCGAAGTGTGGAAGACATACGTACTTAGCGCCGTAACTGCGAACCTTTGCAAGAGATTCCATAGCATCGTCAAAACTCTTAAGAATTGGCGTATTAACGTAAGTCAGTGACTCGATGAGTCCAGTACTTTCGCAACATATGAGAAGATTCATTGGCTCAACTGCATAAGTCAGCGAACAGTCTGTGTGACCCTTGGTCTCGATAACAGTAATTGTTTCATCACCAAGAGAAATCACATCGCCTTCATGAACGATCTGTTCAACTTCCAGGTAGTTTGTCTTAATCTCAAGGTCGCTACCTGGTGTATATAAATCACGTGCCAC
>JAGHTQ010000214.1 GCA_018065295.1 Candidatus Colimonas fimequi
CGCACATCAGACGATATGAAGGCGTGCTTCAATGAACTGATTGAGAAGGGCGAGACTCGTCCTGTATTCATCACAGGCCACGTGCCACTTCATTTCACAGCGAGAACTTCGTCTATTCACAAGAATGGCGATAACCTTTACGCGTCAATGATCTTTGAAGCGGTCAATGAGGCGGCCCAGAATCTGGACATCGTTTACTTCACCGCTCATAACCATTCTAAGGGATGGGACTGCTACCTGGGCGGCAGCTGCATCTTTAAGAATGCGGGCGACACAATCCTGATTCCTCAGTTCGCAGGCAAAGGCGGCACAACTAACAAATTCACCGAAGAAACACTTAACTTCACATATATGAACGCAGGTTATCTGGGATACTACGCTAACTGCTCCTTTGACGAAGTCAAGGCGGGCAAGGCTGATAAGTACAGTGCTGCTGATGAGACGCTGACAGCGACAGTTGTGGAGATTTATCCTGATCGTATTGAACTGACAAGGTACGATGGTGAGGGCGTGCATGACTTGGGCAGTGCTGGCGCAGCAAACCCTTACAAAAATGACAAGTCACTTATTCCCGACCAATACTACTCACAGCCAGTAGCAAGCCCTCAGGACATCACAAGGAAGAATCAATAGAAGACAATGGGATGAGATGCAGGCGATAATTAACGAATAAAAATAGAGGACGGAAATCCGTCCTCTTTTAATTTGTTATTTAACTGCTTTAGCATACCAAGGTAATCCGTATCCGCGGATATAACGTCCGTTTACCTTGATAACACGCTTCTGAACTCTGTCGTTGTAGTTACCTTCAATTACGGTAATCTTGCCGTTGTTTACTTCAAGAACGATGCCAACGTGGTCAGGCTTGCCCTTGTTGTTGCCCTTGCCTGAGTCCTGCCAATCGTAGTAAATGATGTCGCCCTTCTTAGGAACGTATGCGTCGTTTTCAGTCCAGCGACCAAGCTTCTTCCACTTGGCAACCTGATATGCGCATGAGCATTCCTTAGGGAAAATGCTGATCATACCAGTCTCGATAAACATAGCACTTACGTAAGTCGCGCACCACGCATCACGGAACTTCATTGTGTAGTTACGAGGCAGTGGCTTGTGTTTGTTGTAGATGCTAACGATACCCATGTGTGATGGACCGCCAACAGCTGATTCGCAGTAACCCATGTACTTGACTGCGTTATCAACCAGCACCTGACGTGGCTCTGAGTCTCCCTTAGACTGAAGGATTCGACCAGTGTTATATACAACCCAGTACTTAGTGTTAGCTGTGTAGTAGCCGTAAGTTGAAGTCTTAGTCTTGTCCTTAACGTACGCTACCGCGTAGCCAGTTCTGTATCTGATTGAGAACAGGTACTTGTTGCCGTAAGGAGTCTCGCAGATATAGAAATACTTCTTGCTCAGCTTAGCCTTCTTGTTCTTGAGGAACTTAGTCGCAGTACCTGTCGCAGTCACCTTGTAGATGTACTTGTTATAAACGATGTAGCCTGCACGCTTAAGGATGGCGCCCTGACGGTACACCTTACCCTTGTAAATAGCGGACAAAGCAGTGGCCGCCGCTGTATCATAGCGAACAGTATAGAGCAGACCGTCTACAGTCTTGTAATAAGTGCCGCTCTTGTCAGGGTCCACGATGTGCTTAGTCGCGATACCATTCTCATCTATCTCCCAAAGGAACCCACCGGAAACCTTCAGTGTGCCCGGCTCAGCTGGCGCTGCCACTTCGCCGTCCTTAGTGTTAAGAGTAACACCCTTGTCACCGTAAATCAGTGTGATTACGTCGTTTCCTGTATAAATGCTGCCAACGCCTTCTTCATCGAAGTGATAAATCATCTTCTCTTCATAAGCGCTGTTGTCTGCAGTAGGGTCCAGTGCCAGATATTCATGAGGTCTCACTGTTGGTGGCTCAGGATCAGTGATATCATCCATGTCCTCATCACCAAGTTCGCCCGGATTAGTCTCTCCGTTAGGAACTTCTTCATCCATGAGACTCATGTCATATATTCTAGCAACCAGGATGTAAGCATCCTTGATAGGTTCGCCGTCATATGTGCCTTCCAGAATGTCGAAGCCTTCTTCATCCTGTCCTGTGATTGTCAGCTTATAGCCCATAATGATCTCTGGGTTATCCTGCTCATCACCAGATGGATTAGTAACGCCCTGGTCACCCTGACCGTCCTGTCCTTCCTGACCGTTGCTACCTTCAGTGCCAGGATTATCAGTACCGCCTGTGTTACCTGACTGATCTTCGCCGTTCTGTCCTTCCTGACCGTTCTGATCGCTGCCGCTCTGATCGTCGCCACTCTGAGTGCCGCCAGTCTGGTCATTATCCTGACCTGACTCAACCTGAGTTCCAGCACCAGCATCAGGCGTCTCTTCTGCGAAGCCTATGCTGGCAGTGCTGAACACCATGCTAGCTGCAAGTGTCAGTGAAACTACTATGTTTAATAAAGATTTTCTCTTCATCCTAATATTTATCCTGTTATTAATCTTCCTTAACGATTGCAATGTGGATTTCATCCAGCTGCTTCTGCTCTACAGTTGAAGGAGCGCCCATCATGATATCCTGTGCATTCTTGTTCATTGGGAATGGGATGATTTCTCTGATAGTTTCTTCGCCTGAAAGGAGCATTACCATTCTGTCAACGCCAGGAGCGATACCAGCATGTGGTGGTGCACCGTAAGTGAATGCGTTGTACATTGCAGGGAACTTAGCCTTAACTTCTTCTTCGCCCAGCTTAACAAGTTCGAATGCCTTGATCATGATTTCTGGGTTGTGGTTTCTAACAGCACCTGATGAGAGTTCAACACCGTTGCAAACCAGGTCGTACTGGTCAGCCATGATGTCAAGTGGATCGATTTCGCCGCGTTCTGCAGCCAGCAGTACGTCCATTCCGCCTGCAGGCATTGAGAATGGGTTGTGGCAGAATTCAAGTTCCCCTGATTCGTCGCCGATTTCATACATAGGGAAGTCAACGATCCAGCAGAATTCATACTTCTCAACGTCCATGTGACCTTCACATGCAGCGCCCAGAACCTTACGAGCTACGCCAGCAGTCTTCTGTGCAGTCTTAAGATTACCAGCAGCAAGAACTACCAGTGAACCAGGTTCAAGACCCAGCTTCTCAATGAAAGCTTCCTGCATATCAGGGTTGTTGTTGATGAACTTAGCGATGCCGCCAACGAATGCCTTGTTTTCGTCGTAACGGAGCCAGTAAGCCTTGTTCTCAGTCTGAGCTTCGATGTCAGCGCAAAGCTTGTCGATTACCTTTCTTGTCAGGTTAACGTTTGAAACTGGAACAGCCTTAACTACGTTGCCTTCGAATGGGCCGAAGCCGATGCCAGCAACTTCTTCAGTAACGTCCTTAACCAGCAGGTCGATACGAAGGTCTGGCTTATCTGTACCGTAGAGTTCCATTGATTCAAGGAATGGAATTCTTACGAATGGTGCTTCTGATGCGATGTTGTAAGTACCGTACTTAGCGAATACTGGTGGCAGAACGTCTTCGATAACGCCGAATACGTCTTCCTTAGTTGCGAATGCCATTTCCATATCCAGCTGATAGAATTCACCAGGTGATCTGTCGCCTCTAGCGTCTTCATCTCTGAAGCAAGGTGCAATCTGGAAGTACTTATCAAAACCTGAAGCCATGAGCAGCTGCTTGAACTGCTGTGGAGCCTGTGGCAGTGCGTAGAACTTGCCAGGGTGCTTACGAGCAGGTACCAGATAGTCTCTAGCGCCGTCTGGTGAAGAAGCTGTCAGGATTGGAGTTGTGATTTCCAGGAAACCGTGTTCTGTCATAGCAGCTCTCAGTGCTGATACTACGTTGCATCTGAGGATGATGTTCTGCTTAACTTCTGGGTTTCTCAGGTCTAAGTAACGATACTTGAGACGAAGAGTTTCGTCTGCTTCCTTAGATCTGTTAATTTCGAATGGCAGTTCCTGATGTGTGCATGCGCCCAGAACTTCGATGCTTGTAGGCTCAATTTCGATTTCGCCTGTAGGCATGTTAGGGTTGATGCTGCTTCTTTCACGAACTGTACCGTTTACTGAAACTGTTGTTTCCTTGTTAAGTGACTTAACAAATGCGAAGAGTTCCTCGTTCTCGATTGTGATCTGAGTCTTACCATAGAAGTCTCTCAGTACAACGAACATTAAGTTGCCGCCAACTTCTCTAGTGTTCTCGATCCAGCCTACGAGAGTTACGCTCTCGCCTATATTGTTTCTTCTCAATTCACCACAGTTATGTGTTCTTGATTGATTCATTGTCATACTCTCCTTAGTTAATTGTTCGCATATACATCAAGTCTATCACAATGAGGAGTCATAATCTAGTCCCAAACTGTGTAAAATAGCCACTTTCAAGGTTGACAAACCTCCCTAGCTCCTATATATTATTACTATGCCGAAGATTGCGAATAAATGAAGCAATCACTGGTAAATTATTAAAGATGCGATGAACGGAATAAATCTGATGAAGGCATTTACAGAGAGCGGCTGGATGGTGTGAAGCCGTATGTGGATTCAGATGTCTCACCCGGGAGCAGAAACATTTGAGGGGGCATGTGATTTCCTTTGCATAATGAGGACGGGATGACCGAAACAGCATGCCAATAAGAGTGGTACCGCGGAAGCTTATGCCTTCGTCTCTTAGTATGAGGCGAAGGCTTTATTTATATAGACTTGCGTGTGTCAGTCCTTCAGGTCTGACATCGCACCTATTTTCCGAAGAGTAGCCTCGAAACAGCGAAACTCACTGACAGAAAGGACACGAGACAAAATGAGAAATTACGACAGATATGAAGTCGGTTACTTCCCACCACAGCCAGTAACTGACTATCAGGAATGGGTTAAGAAGGACCACATTGAGACAGCGCCAAGATGGTGCTCAGTTGACCTGAGAGATGGTAACCAGGCACTGATCGTTCCAATGAGCCTTCAGGAGAAGGTTGAATTCTTCGACTATCTGGTTAAGCTGGGATTCAAAGAAATCGAAGTAGGTTTCCCTGCAGCATCAGAAACTGAATACGCATTCCTGCGTAAGCTGGTTGACGATAACATGGTACCTGATGACGTTATGATTCAGGTTCTGACTCAGTCAAGAAAGCACATCATCAAGAAGACTTTTGATTCACTGATTGGCGTTAAGAAGGCAGTAGTTCACCTTTATAACTCAACATCAGTAGCACAGAGAGAACAGGTTTTCCGTAAGGAGAAGCCAGAGATCATCCAGATTGCTTTGGACGGTGCATACCTGATGAACGAATTCGCTGCTAAGTATCCAGAAACAGACTTCACATTCGAATACTCACCAGAGTCATTCACTGGTACAGAAGTAGACTTCGCACTGGAAATCTGCAACGCAGTTATCGACGTATGGAAGGAAGCTGATCCTACAAGAAAGATCATCATCAACCTGCCATCAACAGTAGAAATGTCAATGCCACATGTATACGCATCACAGATCGAATACATGAGCAAGAACCTGCACTATAGAGAAGACGTTGCTGTATCAGTTCACCCACATAACGACAGAGGTACTGCAGTAGCAGCTGCAGAACTGGGCGTTCTTGCTGGTGCAGACAGAGTTGAAGGTACACTCTTCGGTAACGGCGAAAGAACTGGTAACGTTGATATCGTTACACTGGCAATGAACATGTTCTCACATGGTGTAATTTCAGGTCTCAACTTCAGCAACATGCCAGAAGTAGTTGAAATGTACGAGAAGTACACAGACATGGAAGTACCACCAAGACAGCCATATTCAGGCAAGCTGGTATTCGCTGCATTCTCAGGTTCACACCAGGATGCAATTTCAAAGGGTATGAGATTCCACAAGGAACGCGAGCTTCGTAACTGGTCAGTTCCATATCTGCTCATCGACCCTAAGGATGTTGGTAGAGAATACGAAGCTGACGTTATCAGAATCAACTCACAGTCAGGTAAGGGCGGCATCGCTCACATCCTGGAACAGAACTTCGGTTACTCAATTCCTAAGGATATGAGAGAAGAACTGGGCTACATGGTTAAGGATATTTCAGACAAGGCACACAAGGAACTGTCACCTGCTGAAGTTTACCAGATCTTCGCTAGAGAATACGTTAACGTATTTGACCCAATCGACATTACAGACGCAACATTCCGTAAGGTTTCTGACTACAAGTCAAACGATGGCTACATCGTAAACATCAAGGTTAGAATCGCAGAGAAGGAATACGACTTAGAAGGCGTTGGTAACGGTAGACTGGACGCAGTACGTAAGGCACTGAAGCAGTCACCATACGCATTCGACTACAAGTTCATCACATACACAGAACACTCACTCTCAGAAGAATCAACATCAAAGGCCGCATCATATGTATGCATCGAAGATACAGATGGCAACAGATTCTGGGGCGTAGGTCTTCACGAAGATATCATCCTGTCATCAGTTAACGCTCTGGTAAGTGCACTGAACAGACAGAATAAGAAGGACCACTTTGTGGAGTAATAGAAAGGAGAAACAACCATGGGAATGACAATGACCCAGAAGATCCTGGCAGCACACGCTGGTCTCGATAGCGTAGTAGCTGGTCAGCTGATCAGAGCAAACCTGGACTTAGTTCTTGGTAATGACATTACAACTCCTGTAGGAGTAAATGAATTTAATAAGGCTGGTTTCGACGGCATCTTCGATAAGGAGAAGATCGCTATCGTAATGGACCACTTCACACCTAACAAAGACATCAAGGCAGCTGAACAGTGCGTTACTTGCCGTAACTTCGCTAAGCAGTTCGGTATCAAGCATTTCTACGATACTGGTAGAGTAGGCGTTGAACACGCTCTCCTTCCTGAACAGGGTATCGTTAAGGCTGGTGACTGCATCATCGGTGCAGACTCACACACTTGTACATATGGTGCGCTGGGCGCATTCTCAACAGGCGTTGGCTCAACTGACATGGCAGCTGGTATGGCTACTGGTCAGGCTTGGTTCAAGGTTCCTGAAGCTATCAAGTTCAACCTGACAGGTGAACTTCCTGAGAACGTAACTGGTAAGGACCTGATTCTCCACATCATCGGCATGATCGGTGTAGACGGTGCTCTCTATAAGTCAATGGAATTCGCTGGCGAAGGCGTTAAGACTATGAGCATGGAATCAAGACTTTGCGTATCAAACATGGCTATCGAAGCTGGTGCTAAGAACGGCATCTGGCCTGTTGACGAAGTAACAGAAGAATACATGAAGGGAAGAGTTCAGGGCGAATGGACTAAGTTCGAAGCTGACGAAGACGCTGAATACGTTCAGACTATCGACATCAACCTGTCAGAACTGAAGCCAACAGTTGCTTTCCCACATCTCCCAGAGAATACTCATACTATCGACGAAGTTGGCGATATCACTATCGATCAGGTAGTTATCGGTTCATGTACTAACGGTAGAATCGAAGATATGGAAGCTGCTGCTAAGATCCTCAAGGGTCGCAAGGTACATCCAGACGTAAGATGTCTGATTATGCCTGCTACTCAGCTGGTATATAGACAGATGATGGAACGCGGCTATATGGAAATTTTCCTTGACGCTGAATGTGCTATCACAGCTCCAACATGCGGACCATGCCTGGGCGGTCACTCAGGTATCCTGGCTGCAGGCGAGAAGTGCGTTGCTACAACTAACAGAAACTTTGTACAGAGAATGGGCGCTCCTGGTTCAGAAATCTACCTGGCAAGCCCTATCGTAGCTGCAGCATCAGCAGTAGCTGGCAAGGTTGCAGGTCCAGACGAATTATAATTGAGGAGGTACATCATGATCGCAAAGGGAACAGTACACAAGTACGGAGATAATATAGATACAGATGTAATCATCGCTGCTAGATATCTGAACACACCTGACATGCATGAACTGGCTAAGCACTGCATGGAAGACATCGACAAGGAATTCGTTGGCAGAGTACAGGCTGGCGACATCATGGTTGGCGGCGAAAACTTCGGATGCGGTTCTTCAAGAGAACACGCTCCAGCTTGCATCAAGGC
>JAGHTQ010000113.1 GCA_018065295.1 Candidatus Colimonas fimequi
ATTAATATCTACTGATAAACGTCATTATTTCATCCATCATCTGCTGTGATTCCTCAGCATCGTGCTGAAGCGCCACGAAGTCATGTTTCAGTTCATTATTATCAATGTCGCGAAGAATCATATCCTTGCCAGCCTCCATCATGGCATGGGCAAGTTCTACAGTATAACTTCTAAGATAGTCACCTGTGGATGTAAACATCATTACTGATGGAACAAACGCCAAAATAGTCTCTGGGTTCACATATGGCCACACTCGATTCTTGCTGAACTTTTTGCCATAGAATGCGTTGCGCATTACGAAGAGTCCCTGCTTATCAATTTTGCTGCTGTAATACATACCGCTTATGCCCACGACTGATTTAATAGGCATGTTAAGATTCCAGATGCCCATTGCTCTAGCCAGTTCCTCGTCGTTACATGCAGCTGCAAGATACATTGCAATAAATGCACCCGCGCTGTCTCCGCAAAGAGTGATTTTCTTCTTATCGCCACCGCAGTCAGCCACTATATTATCAATCTTCATGAGAGCTTCGTACACGTCTGCGAAAATTCCGTTGACGTCAGTATCTGGAACCAGTGGATAATCAACGCTGAATACCAGGGCACCTCTTCTTGCCATCTCGCAGCAGAACCAGTGGTTAACCTTCCTGTCGCACATGAGAAGACCGCCCCCGTGAAAGTCTATTATTACCGGCATTGGAGCTTCATGGTACGCAGGCGAATAAATATCCATTTTGTGAGTATCTTGCCCGTCGTCAATATAAGGTACATTAGCAATAACCTGAGCTTCACCATTGCCAGGGTATTTCTCGCAGTGCTCCTTGTACCAGTCGTCCATTTCCTGTTGCTGTTTCTTAATACCGTTCTCAATAAATTTCAACATAAAGCTACCTCAAAGTCTTAACAATAAGTTCTACCAGCTTATCCGCAAGTTCCTTAGGTGTCACAGGATTTTCATCCCAAATCCAGCTTCGAATTACCGCATATGCACCTTCCAGAATGAACATCTTAAGGGTCTCATTCTGCCAGGTTTCGTTGCTGTTAAATACGTCGTCATTTAATGCGTCCTGCAGGTTCTGAATTTCTTTAACACGGTCAAGGAAGCTAGACGCTGTCATCTGCGTGATGAGCACCTTGCAAAGTTCCCTCTGACCATCTATATACTTAAGCAGATCCTCTAGAGACGATTCGTCTCCCGGATTCAGCTTAGCTTCAAGTTCATCGCAGAAATCGTCCTGTATTTCGTTAAACAGGTCCTGCTGACTTCCGTAGTATTTATAAAAAGTCGTACGATTTATCTCCGCACGCTTGCATAATTCGTAGATAGTTATTTTGTCAATGGACTTCTCACCTAGAAGTTCTATGAGAGCAGTCTTTAACAGCTTCTTTGTCAGCCTTACTCTTTGATTAGCCATATTGTCACCACTTAATCAACAAATTCGCGATATTTGTTGATTTAAAACCACACCAGTTCCCAACTGTTTACAACACGACTTCGCGAAATCAACAGTTGGTTGACTTTACAACTAACTAAATTATACTACTAATAAGACTAAAATCAATAATTCTGGAGATCCAATTAATGAAGAAAATTTTTAGCTTTATTGTAGATAAAAAAGGCCTGGTAATGTTATTCATACTGGCCGCAACAGTATTTTGCGCCCTGCTCATTCCTAAGGTTAAAGTCATCACTGATATGAGTGAATATCTGCCTGACGATTCCAACATGAAGGTGGGCATGGATATCATGGATGAGCAGTTCCCTGATGCATCTACTGATACAACCATAAGAGTAATGTTCGAAAACTTATCAGCTGATGAGAAGACATCAATGGAAGAACGCCTTAAGGCAATTCCAGGAGTTGATGACATTATATACGAAGCAGATAGCGAAGATTACAACAAGGGCAAGTACACCAAGTACGTAATCGAAACAGAAGCTGAATTCGGAACAGATGAATTCAATGCAATTCAGGAAACATTAGAAACTGATTTCTCAGAACATAACATGCAGTACATGCATGACGAACACGAAGCTCACATTCCTGTCTTCTGCCTGACCCTGGCTGTAGGAATTCTGGTGCTCATCCTCTTCGTATTCTGCGGAGCATGGCTTGAGCCTGTGCTTCTCATGTTCACCATCGTACTTGCGATTATCATCAACATGGGATCAAATATGCTCCTTGGAAGCACTTCCCAGACAACCTTTGCTATCGCAGCAATCCTGCAGCTTGTATTATCCATGGATTATTCCATCATCCTGATAAACAGATTCCGTCAGGAAATGCTGGTAACTTCCGACAGGAAGCTTGCCATGAAGAGCGCACTTACAGGGGCCTTTTCTTCAATCTCAGGCAGCTCTCTGACTACTGTCGTTGGCCTTCTGTCCCTGGTGTTCATGAGCTTTAAGATTGGCCAGGACCTGGGATTCGTCCTGGCCAAGGGAGTGCTCTGCAGCGTCCTTTGCGTATTCACCTTCCTTCCGGGACTGGTGCTCCTTTGCGCGAAGGGTCTTGAGAAAACGGCGAAGCCAATACCTAAGATTCCTACTGGAATCCTGGCGACTATCGGGTATAAGGGACGATTTGCCATGCTTGCAGCATTCGCTGCGCTTTTTGCTGGCGGTATTTTGCTCCACGGCAATACTCAGATTCTCTATACGAACACTTTGGATGACCCTATCGCTGACATATTCCCGACTAAGGAAACAGTGGTGCTCCTTTATGATAACGAAGATGAAGCTGCTGCAACTAGCCTTGCCAGTGAACTTGAGAAAAGCGAGTATGTTGACTCTGCCGTTAACTACTCTTCAACTCTGGGCAAAGAATACACCGCAGGTAAACTGGTGGATTCTCTGGAGGATATGACTGAACAGCTGGACGAATCCGATAAGGGAAGTACAGACCTTGACCTTGACGAGAGTCTGGTTAAGCTGATTTATTACGACTACTATAACAAGGGCGAAGTCAGCTCCATGACCGTGGGAAATTTCATTAATTTCCTGGCTAATGACGTAATTAACGATGAAACTTTCGCTGATGAAATGGACGACAGCATTAAAGATAACGTTGGTCAGATGAAGAAATTCTCTAACCCGGCTACCTTGACTGCTAAGAAGAACGCCCCTTCAATGGCTAAATTCTTCGGCCTTAAGAAGAGTGACTGCGAACAGCTTTATCTCTATTATTTCACTAAGCACGGCGGAGTTAAGACAAGCAAGCTGACATTAAACGAATTCACTACTTTCGTTCTTGATGACCTTGCTAACGATAAAACTTACGGCAAAATGTTCGATGCCAAGTCATTAGCTGGCATCAAGCAGATGGCCGCTTATACAGATACTGAAGCTATGACAACGCCTATGCCTGCATCTCATATGGCCGCTGCCATGGGCATGGACGAAATGATGGTAATGCAGCTTTATGCATTCTATTTCCAGGTAGAGACGGTAACCGACGAGCAGGTGATGAGCGTTCAGACACTCACTAACTTCATTTCGGATAACAGCGAAATGTTCGCTGAGATGATGGATCCAGCTATGCTTCAGCAGGTATCAATGGCTGCAAAAATCATTAACAGTTCAGTAGCTGGCACTCAGTTCTCATATTCGGATTTAGCCAGCATGCTGGCAATGAAGAAGGCTGACATGAAGAAACTGTTTATCGTCTATGAGAGCATGTACGGCTCCATGAGCGACTGGAAGATGAGCCCTCAGAAATTCATTCATTTCCTGGTGGGAGACGTTCTTTCAAACAAGCAGTATGCTAGCAAGTTTAACGCTTCTTCTAGGCATGATCTTAAGGCAGCTAAGAAGTTAATCGATGCTGTAGTATCCCGTAAGGCATACACTCCAGAGGGGCTCACGTCCCTTCTGTCGGACTTTAGCGATGACCTTGATGCAAATACAGTTTCACTGCTTTATCTGCTCCACGATAGCAAAACTAACTACGACGACAGTTGGACCATGACTCTGGTTTCACTTATGAACTATCTGGCTGACGACTTCATAAATGATGCCCGCTTCACTGATCTTGTGGATGCTAAACTTAAGAACGATATTCTGGATATGCAGGAGCAGCTAAACGATGGCGTGGCGCAGCTTAAGGGTCCATCCTATTCAAGAATGATCCTTACCCTTATGTTAAACGGTGATGATAACGTAATTCAGCCGTTCTACAGAGACTTAAATGAGATGACATCAAGCAAGTTCAATAATCACTACTATCTCATCGGCGACTCAGCTATGAGCTATGAGATGAGTCAGAGTTTCGACCATGAACTGCTGCTGATTACATTAATTACTGCACTTTCAATTTTCCTGGTAGTTGTACTTACCTTCCGCTCCATAATCGTATCTGCTATTCTGGTACTTCTGGTTCAGACAGGTGTGTACGTTACAGTAAGTGCTATTGGTCTTCAGGGCCACGCCATTAACTACCTGGCACTGCTCATCGTACAGTGCATACTCATGGGTGCGACCATCGACTACGGAATACTATTCAGTACCTACTACAGAGAAAGCCGTAAGACTATGGGACGTATGGACACTCTGAGAAATGCATATAAGGGTTCCATCCACACAATCATGACTTCCGGATTAATTCTGGTAATCGTTACCGGAATTTTGGGTCAGTGCTATGGCGATAGTTCCGTTGAGGAAATATGCCAGACAATTTCCATCGGATCGTTTACAACGATCCTGCTGATTGTGCTGATTCTGCCGGGGCTGCTTTGCGCACTGGATAGACTGCTGTTCAGAAAAAACAAGAAGATTGAATCATAAGACAAACGACATAAAAAGGCTGACGCTAATGCGCCAGCCTTTATTGTTATTCATATTAACATTAGCTCTTAAGAATTGTTCCAAGAATGTTTCTTCCCAGGTTAGCTCCCAGGTTGCCGCCGATAGTCTTGCCCTTCTTACCAAGAACAGCTTCACCAACAGCCTTGCCCACTTCACGGCCAACTGCACCACCAGTTGACTTGAGAGCCTTCTTAGTACTCTTATTCATCATCTTGCTCAGGTTATTAACCTTGTCTGCCTTCTCTTTAGCCTTCTTAGCTTTCTCAGCTTCCTTAGCAGCCTTCTCCGCTTCTGCAGCTTCGGCAGCAGCAGCGGCTTCAGCCTCAGCCTGTGCCTGCTGCCTTGCAGCCATGATAATTTCATATGCTGATTCTGAATCCATCTCCACATTGTACTTGCTGTTTAATTCGCAGCTAGTAATAAGGCTCTGTCGTTCTTCTTCAGAAATAGCACTCATTGAGCTCTTAGGTGGAAGTACGTATGCATACTGGGCAATGCCTGGAGTACCCTTCTCATCTAACATTGATACGATGGCTTCGCCAGTACCAAGGTTAAGCATTGAATCCATTGTGTCGAATTCAGGATTCTCTCTGAATGCTGATGCAGCAGCCTTAACAACCTTAAGTTCTGCTGGTGTATATGCTCTAAGTCCGTGTTCAATCTTATTACCCAGCTGTGACATTACTGAATCTGGAATGTCGCCAGGGCTCTGTGTAATGAAGAAGATACCAACGCCCTTAGAACGGATAAGCTTGATAACCTGTTCAATCTTCTCGAGAAGTGCCTTTGATGCATTCTTGAAGAGCAAATGTGCTTCGTCGAAGAAGAATACGATCTTAGGTTTCTCAGGATCGCCAACTTCAGGAAGAACTTCGAAGAGTTCTGACAGAAGGTAAAGCATAAATGCTGAATAAAGTCTAGGTCTGTTAATCAGTGATTCTGAATCCAGAATATTAACAACACCTCTGCCGTCTACTGTTCTGAAGAAATCGTTGATGTCGATTGTTGGTTCTCCGAAGAATACGTCGCCACCTTCTGACTCGATTGCAACGATTGAACGGATAATTGTGCTGATTGATGCAGGGGCGATGTGACCGTAGTCCAGTTCGAACTGATCAGCATTATCTGCTACAAACTGAAGCATAGCCTTAACGTCCTTAGTATCATAAAGATGCAGTTCATTGTCATCTGCAATCTTGAATACTACTGTAAGTAAGTCAGTCTGTACATCGTTAAGGTCAAGTACCTGTGACAGCAGCTGAGGTCCCATCTCTGAAACTGTTGTCTTCATTGGAATACCCTTCTGGCCATAAATATCAAAGATTGAAACTGGGCATCCTTCATACTTGAATGTATCGCCTATTTCAAAACGTGCGATACGCTTCTGCATGCCTTCGCTATCTTCACCTGGTACAGCAATACCAGCCATGTCGCCCTTAACGTCTGAGAGAAATACTGGTACTCCCATTTCTGAGAATGATTCAGCCAGAATCTTAAGTGTTACTGATTTACCAGTACCAGTTGCACCGCAAATGAAACCATGTCTGTTAGCAAGCTTAGGCAGCATGTAGACATCGTCCTTCATAACATAGTTATCGTCTATCTTCTGACCAGTTCTGGCGAAATAAATTTTCTCGTCTTTTACCATAGTACATCTCCTTTTCTGTACACACTTCATCTTTCCTTTAATAATACCATCGCTTATGGGTAATATGAAACAAAAAAAGACCAGATAACTATATATCTGGTCTTTTCGGTATTTATTATGGATTATGGGTAATATTATTTCTTGTCTGAAATGTACTTAGCCATGATAGTTCCACCATCGTACTTGTCACTATCATATGTTACGTATAATGTTTCACCTACTACAAGACCTTCATCAACCAGATGAACTTCTGCATTAGATGGATCTACGCTTACAACACCGTCGCTAGTCTTAAGCTTGATTCCTGCCATAGTTGAACCTTCTTCTACTGTACCATTAATTGTAATCTCCTTAACTTCAGGTTCAGTTGGTTCTGTTGGTTCTTCAGTTGGCGCCACTGTCTCAGTTTCAGTTGGTGCTAAAGTCTCTGTCTCAGTCTCAGTTGGTTTTTCAGTTTCTGTCTGAGTCTGAGTTTCAGTCTCTGTTTCAGTTGGTGTTACGGTTTCTGTCTGAGTCTCTGTTTGCGTTGGCTTAGTTGGATCAGTTGTTGGCTTAGTTGGCTCTGTTGTAGGCTTAGTTGGTTTAGTAGTTGGTTTTGTTGGCTTAGTTGGGTCTGGTTCTGGCTTGATTTCCTTCTTGCTGAGGAACTTGCTGTTGATATAAGCATCCTTACCCTTGTACTCAACTCTGCTCCAGCCGTTGCTTGTGATACCTGTTCTCTTAACCTTGTCGCCCTTCTTCAGGTGACCAAGAACCTTAGTAGTTGTAGCACAGCCTGCTCTAACCTTAACTGCACCCTTAACATATACAGTCTGACTTACAGCCTTAATAGTAATTGTGTCTTCTCTCTCATCCTTGTTGCCGTCAGCATCGATAATGCTGCGAACATCACAAGCACTTGTATCATCACCATTGATTTCACCAGTGTAGATGATTTCAATCTTGTGACCCTTCTTAAGACCGTATGTGAAATGCTTAGTAGCATGAGAAATATCAAATGATAATTTCTTACCGCTGTGGTTCTCAACAACAATACTATTACCTGTCATGTCGATGTCCTTCAGGATTGCATTCATTTCGTATTCCTTAGCAGCCTGAACGACAATACGAGTTACTGTGCAGTTAGTTGTGTCGACGCCATCAGCTTCGCCCTGATATGTTACTCTAACCACATCGTTCTTGTGGATACCGTCAGTATCCTGACCGTAAATAACTTCAGCAGTCTTAACGCTGTCTCCAGCGAACATCATTTCACCATGATCTGTTTCTATTAATATAAACCCACCATCCAGGTTATAGTCGATTACTGTTCCAACCTGAACATATTCGCTTACCTGCTGTGGTTCTTCTGACTCTGTATTCTTATTCCCACATGATGAGAATACGAAAGTCATTGTAAGCACTAATAACAGTGCGATAAACTTCTTCTTTGTCATAAATCTTCCTCCCTCAAGATAAATGCATCCGTATGATAACATTATACATGCAGGCAAAAAAAGAAAAAGTTACCCCGTGACTTTTTCAACAATTCTTAATCTTCTTTTATAATTGCTTTATTTATACTGCATCATTTGCCCGTCTATGTTATTATTAGCCAAAGGTATAACTACGTACGGGAGGAGATTATGAAACCTTACGCATTCGGAATAGATATCGGTGGCACAACCGTTAAAATCGGCCTTTTCACAACTTATGGTGAGCTGGTTAAAAAATGGGAAATCAAAACAAGAACAGCAAATGGCGGAGAAGCAATTCTTCCTGACATTGCTGATTCAATTAGACAAAATCTCAGTGAACACAACATTTCAATTCACTTTATTCAGGGTATTGGAATTGGAGTTCCTGGTCCTGTTGATAATGACAACAACGTTCTTAAATGCGTTAACCTTGGCTGGGGCATATTCAATATCAAAGAGAAGATGAATGAGTTAATTCCAGAAATCGAGAATGTTTGCGCAGGTAACGACGCTAATGTAGCTGCACTGGGCGAGCTTTGGAAGGGCGGCGCTAAGGACCATAATAGCACAGTAATGATTACCCTTGGCACTGGAGTAGGCGGCGGCGTTATTAACAAGGGCAAGATTATCGCTGGAATAAACGGCGGCGGCGGTGAAATCGGTCATATGACTGTTAACCCTGATGAAACTGCAGTTTGCGGATGTGGTAAACGAGGATGTCTGGAGCAGTATGCATCTGCTACAGGTCTTGTTCGCCTTGGCAAGTTAATGCTGGAAGAAATGGGCGAACCTTCCCCACTTCGTGATATGAAGGAATTCGAAGCTAGAGATATTTGCGATTTAGCAAGAGACGGGGATCCAGTAGCACTGGCGGCTCTGGATAAGTGTTGTGAATACCTGGGACGCGCAATGAGCCTTATCGCATGCGTTACAGATCCTGAGGTTTTCGTTCTTGGAGGTGGCATGAGCCGCGCTGGGGAAATTCTCACTGATAACGTGCTTAAGTACTACAGGAAATACGCATTCCACGTATCAGTTGATACGCCTGTTGCTATCGCAACACTTGGAAACGATGCAGGTATGTATGGCTGCGCGAAGATGATATTAGAATAAAACAAAAGGGCTGATTACTCAGCCCTTTTTATTATCGTTTTTTGCTTATACATTCAATATCTCGCCGTCCCTATTGATCACTGTCATCTGCCCGTCTTCGACCAGGATAGCGTGACCGAATATAATCGTTTCATCTTCGAATTCAACCACGTAGCTTCCATCTGGAAGAGCCAGGAACTGTCTGCCGAAACTGTCAGGCAGCGCAATGTCATCATAAAGATGCAGTCCATCAAGATAGTTGTCACACACAATCTGATAGTGTGGCAAAACGTTCACGTCTGTCAGGCCTAAACCTGTGATGAATCTCTGGTAGTTAGGATCCACCGCTTCACCAGGCTCTTCTGGCTGAGCATAAACAACGTCCGCACAGTTCATTGTGCCGGCACTGATGCCGATAACGATACCTTCGAAGCCTTTTATATTCTCTCTCAGATTTAGTCCATGGAAGAAGTCATTCTCTGTTGGAACGTGACCGCCGCCAAGGATAATAACGTCATATGAATGGAGATTCTCCTTAGAATATATGCCCTCACCTTCGAATACGTGGCTATCCCAAAGCTCCATTTCACTGCATGAAAGTCCTGTCTTCAGAATTGCCTCGTAGAAATAATCGTACATTTCTTCGTTGGCCTCATCATCATCAGGCGATGCTGTGATCATGAGAACTCTAGCATCTTCCGGCCAGACTTCTCTTAGGTTATCTACAAATCCGTTTCTTGTATCCAGTCCATCGCAGGAATATGATCCGTCAAGATCTCCTGTTGGGCTGCTTGTCAAAAATAAAATCATTTTATTTCCCTGCCTTAAACTTACCAATAATTCCGCGAATAGTCGCGTTCTCCTCGCGAAGGGCCAGAATATCTTCCATTAATTCTGTCTCGCGAGCTTCATAACGGCGAATCATAATCTCCGCCAGTTCAATTATGCTCTTCATCTTCTCCATGAGGACACTGATAGGAGCCAGAAGTTCGTGATAGTGTTCCTTGCCATAAATGCACATAGGATAATAACACGCCTTAGTCTCGTCAATATATCTATGAGCATTCCATGTTGAATACTGATGGAGGTTCTGAATCAAATTAGCACGAATTCCAAGTGCCGCCAGAAGCGCCAGTTTATTTGACTGAACACGTTCATAGTACGCCTGCTGTTCTTCTTCTGTCTGAATACTATCAGCAGTAATTATTTCAAGGATTTCACAAACAGTATCACTGAATCCCAGTTCGCCTTCGATAATCTCCTCGATATTGCCTGCGAATGATTCTGCATATTCGTGAAGAAGGACTGCAGCAATTAATGCATCTTCCTCTTCATGAGTAATGTCAGCATGAAGATTAATAAGCATTTCGCTTACATCAAGGCATTCATCCCACTCCATGATACGGTTAATGTCATTAGCATCTATCTCAACAACTTCAAGTGCCTTTGCCATCTCTTCGAAGCCATGAATTGCAGCGTAGTCATGAGTACGTATATATATTGGTCTGATATTCTCTTTCATATATGCCTCCTATCTACCCCACAGCTGATTCATTTCTTCAAAGAGTTTCTTGTTCTCAGCACGAAGTTCCTTAAGCTGCTTTCGCAGTTCGCTGTCTCTCTTCTCATAACTATCCATCATTACCTTAGCAGTCACTGTAAGGCATGAAATCTTATCCTTAAGAATTGCCAGTGCATTGCCAAGCTCAGGATAGTGCTCGAAACCGTACTCGCACATTGGCAGTACGAATCTATTAGTTTCATCTAAATAATCGTAGAATTTCTCAACTGACATATTGTACAGGTCTTCCACGTTATGACTTCTATCCGAAAGCTTAACAAGAAGGGCCAGCTTGTTTTCTTGAATCTGTCTGAAGTGTTCGAACTTCTCCTGTTCATTAAGTCCTGAGCGCTTGGTTACAAGCAAAACAGTCTCGTACACTCTAGGATCAAGTCCGTACTCATCCACCAGTTCCTTGCCGCCATTTTCGAAATTCAGGTCTTCGATCATATCGTGGCAAAGAGCTGCTGCAAGAAGGATGTCCTCGTCTTCTTTGCTAATCGGAATGTTAATGTCCGCCAGCATTTTGCAAACTCGTAAACAGTGAATTACATATGGAAGTCTATATGTGGATCCGTGCTTGGTAATTGTCGCCCTGCGGTATGTACCGTCATGAAGGCCGCGTGCCAGCGGCAGCGCGATACACGTATTCCAAAGTCTATT
>JAGHTQ010000063.1 GCA_018065295.1 Candidatus Colimonas fimequi
ATACTTCGTACAACATCTCGACTGTCGTCTCGATGATGTACGTTCGCCAAATGTCTGCCTGTGTGCAAGCACCCGCAGCCACTTGGCTCATCGTATACACACAAAACGAGCCCGCCTTTTCTGAGGCGAGCTCGTTATCTTGTATTCTTATTAACTTAGTCAAAGGGCAGCATCTTAGGCTGTCTCTTTTCGAACAAGGTCAGGTATTTGAAGCCTAAGCTCTTCAGCAGGTCATAGGCCTGAAGCACATGAGCACCTACGTCACTGGGGATGTGAGCGTCACTGCCCACGCTGACCATTTCGCCGCCCAGTTCTTTATACCTCTTGAAGACGGCGCTGTAGTCGTTGATGATCTTGGGGGACCAGCCCTTAGTGTTGAGTTCCAGGCAGCGACCATTTTCCACCAGGAGCTTAAGGATCTCATAGATACGGTCCTGGTAGTTGTCCAGATTGACATCCTGTCCGTCACGATCCCTCATATAGCGCATGGGATAAGGCAGGTGAGCCAGGGTATCAAACTTATTCCAATGCACGCTTTCCAGCACATTCTTGAAATAATCCTCTATGTAGTCGTAACACATCTCCGGAGTCTTATAACGAGTCAGGAAGAGACTGTCGCCGCCCCTCTCCTTGCTCAGGCTATGAACAGCGCAGATGACATAGTCCAAACCCTCTTCCTGCATAGCTTCTTCTGCTGATTCAAAGCAAGTGGAAACATTGGCGATCTCGATGCCATAGCTGATCTTAACCTTGTCACCCCATTTCTTCAGGGCCAGGTCCTGCTCATAGCGGGGCTGTGTCCAATCATAATGCAAATGGAGGTTGCGATAGTCATCAATTAAATTGTAGTGGTCTGTTATACAAATCTCGTCCATTCCCAGAGCCACAGCGGCCTCTGCCTGTGCGTGACGAGGTGTCTCACTATCGTGGGAACAAATTGAATGCATATGTGTATCTGCAAAGTACATGAATGAGTTACTCCAAATCTATAATTTTTGCGGTTCTATCTTATCACACCCGCATCAATAATTCTCAAAATTACCGTTCAAAAAGCTCTTCCAGAAAGTATCTTCCAAGAAATACCTTTCCAAAACCTTCCAGAAAATTTCTTCTGAGAAACATCTTCCCAAAATCTTCAGGAAATCTCTTCCAAGAAATCTCTTTCCAAAAATCTTCCGGATGTCTTCCTGAAATAATGCCGAAATGATGCCGTCAGCTTTATTTATCTATCTTGGCCAAGCGCCGCCAACTCTTCTTCCGTCAGCTCTCGCCACTGTCCAAGGGGCAGGTTTTCATCCAGGACCAATGACCCCATAGCCAGTCGTTTCAGGTAAATGACTTCTTTGCCGCAGGCGTGGAACATGCGCTTGACCTGATGGAATTTGCCTTCGGTAATGGTGACTAGTGCCTCAGAGATGTCTCCGCTTGTGAG
>JAGHTQ010000218.1 GCA_018065295.1 Candidatus Colimonas fimequi
AGCATCCAGTACGAACTCATCGCTAAGCAGTTTGAATGCATGGGACAGTATCTGGCTTGGGACATTAAGTTCAACAAGTGCTACAGCGCATCAACTACAGAAGATCTTAAAAACAACGAAGCTGCAATGGCAGAAATCAAGGCACTCGCTGCAAATCTGTAAATAAACAGGCCAACGGTGAATAGCATGAACGAAAAAGAAATACTTATTTCTGGTCTGAACATCACACCAGAAACTATAGACGATGCAGATAATATTTATAAATACATGGGATGCGATCCGGAAATAACCAAGTACACTGGCTGGAATCCGTACTTCTGCCTTGAGTCAACTATCGAGAAAATCAAGCACGACTTGGAATCTGAAGATACTTATTCCTGGGTAATCAAAAAAGACGGTGAGTTTATCGGAACCATTGGTGCATACGACTATAAGGCCGACGAGAAATCCATAGAGATCGGCTATAGCATTGCTCGCCACCACTGGGGCAAAGGCTACGCAGGAGCAGCTGCCAAGGCTGTAGTGCAATTCCTATTAAACCAGCCGCACATTGACAGAGTCTCGGCGTGGAGTCATAAGGACAACGAAGCATCACGCCGCGTACTTCTTGGAGCAGGGCTCAAAGAAGTTAGTGTCAACGACGAACAGGTTATATATGAACTAGTGAAAGTTAAATAAATCACCTCCAATACAACACCAAATCGTCACAATACTTTTCTCACAGGTGTTATTATCGTGATGGGATAATTCACATATTTATATTGGATTGAGATTGATTTGAGAAAGGATTGGATGGAAATGAGACTTTTAGGAAATATTCTTTGGTTTATATTCGGTGGATTTTTCAGCTGGCTTGGATGGATGATATCAGGACTTCTCTGGTGCATCTCAATCGTCGGCATTCCTTGGGGACTGCAGTGCTTCAAGTTCGCGAAGATTTCACTGTTCCCATTTGGCAAAGACATCGAATTTGGTGGTGGAGCAGTAAGCCTTATCGCTAATATCATTTGGATTGTATTCTTCGGTGTACCTATGGCTATCGGTAATGCCCTGGCAGGCGCACTTTGGTGCGTAACAATTGTAGGTATTCCATTCGGACTGCAGTTCTTCAAACTGGCTAAGCTTTCACTGCTGCCATTCGGCGCGCAGGTGAAGCCTATTCCAGCATATTAATAATTGACTAAATGAAACCAGGCATGAGCCTGGTTTTAGTTTTATCTGATATGACAAAAACATCAGTGAAATGTTATAATCTAATAGTTGGGATTGGCAAACATGGAGGACAACAATGAAGAAATTATTAGCAGTTTTAGTATCAGTTATTATGGTGCTTGCAATGTGCACAGCATGTGGCTCAGGCGGCAGTGGTCAGGGCGCAGCAGGAAGCGACGTTGAGACAGAATTCACACCAGTAGGTTCATCACTTGCAATCATGGGATCTGTAACTAACAATTCAGATGAAGCAGTAGCTGCTACTGTAACTGTATATTGGTTTGACGAACTTAACGAACAGCTAGGCTATTCGGTTGCTGAATTCCCATATATCGAAGGAACAGATACAGTATTCGATGTATTCGATTTCGGTGAAATGTACGACACATATGACTACGATATTCAGACAGCTCCAGTTACTGATGAAGCTAGAGCGTTCTATGATAACCTGACAATTGAATCATCAATGGATGACTCGGGCAAGGTCGATTTCATAGTTGGTGGTGGAAATGGTGAGAAATTCAAGTCTGATGTTGTAATTGTTTACACAGACGAAAACGATAACCCAGTTGATTATCAGTCAAAGACTGTTAAGGGTGAAGGTACAGCAACAGGTACATTCAAAGGAACAAAGAACGACAAGTGCATCGGATATAGAATGAACATGATCCCGAAGGGATTAATGTAAGTGTTTTTTAGCTAGGAGGTATAGCATGCATACAGAACGTTTGATTCTCTTTTTTATAGGCGGAATGTTCACCGTACTTGGCGGTGGAATCACCCTTATGTTCATGGTGATTTTCGGACCACCAATCGGACTGTTTCCACTGATTTTCCTTATTATCGGTATTGGAATTCTGGCGATTCCTACAGTAGCTATATACAAGGAGAAGCAGACTAGATCTCACGGCAAACGTTATGCTGCCAAGGTGTTCGGATACGTTGAAGACACTACAATCACTGTCAACGGAGCGTATCCAATCAACATTAAGGTTAGATTCTTCGACGACCACCATAATATCAGTGAGACAACAATCGCAACACGTTTCCCTAAAGGCAACGTGCCATATCCTATCGGAGCAACAGTAGACATCTACGGACTCAATGGAATCTACGCAGTTGATCCTGAATCTGTAACATCAGCTAAAATTCCTGGCGAAGACCAGCTCATGGACAATAGACCACTTGAGCCAGAGAAGACAGATTATATTGCAATCACATGTCCTAACTGCGGAGCAACATATCAGGCAATCAAGGGTTACACAGGTAAGTGTCCATATTGCGACACATACACTAACGCAGAGTAGGTAGCTTCGCGTAATAGCGTACATGAAATAAGAAACAACAAACCCCGAGACAAAAGGTCACGGGGTTTTATTTCGCATTAAATTCTATTCTTCAACCAGACTCAGTGCTTCAACAAGCTCAATGTCCTCATGCTTCTGCATGTAGTAGTTGAGAGTGAATTCGTTAGGGAAGAGGATAAGGGGTCTCTGCTTGTTGTCGAATACAAGTCTTGTTCTTGAATCCAGAGTGCGCTTAACCTTATCCAGATTGTCATTGAGAACCCAGCGAGCAAGTGAGTAGTCGAGAGGCTCCTTGCGAACTTCTGAGTTGTACTCGTTTTTGAGTCTGAACTCGAATACTTCGAACTGGAGCTGACCAACAGCGCCCAGAATAACTTCGTTGTACTCAGTTCTGTAAACCTGAACAGCACCTTCCTGTACCAGCTGGTCAACGCCCTTGTTGAAGTGCTTAGCCTTCATTGTGTCCTTAGGAGCAACCATCATGAACAGTTCTGGTGGGAATGTTGGCAGTGGCTCGAAGAAAATAGGTTCCTTAGTAGTTGTCAGTGAGTCGCCAACCTGGTAGTTACCAGTATCGTAGATACCGATGATGTCGCCAGCGTACGCTTCGTCTACAGTTTCTCTCTCATTTGCAAAGAGCTGAGTTGACTGTGTCAGCTTAATCTGCTTACCGTTTCTTGAAAGCTTAACTGTCATGCCACGTTCGAACTTACCTGAGCAGATTCTAAGGAATGCCAGTCTGTCTCTGTGAGCAGGGTTCATGTTAGCCTGAATCTTGAAAATGAATCCTGAGAAGAAGTCATCGTCAGGGTTAACTTCACCGTCGATAGTCTTTCTTGCTCCAGGAGCAGGTGACATCTCAAGGAAGTGGTGAAGGAATGGAGTTGTACCGAAGTCAGCCAGAGCTGAGCCGAAGAATACTGGTGAAAGCTTACCAGCATCTACAAGTTCTCTGTCGAATTCGTTACCAGCGCCCATTACCAGCTCCATGTCGTCACGAAGTGAATCAAGTGAGTAGCTTGGGATCACGCCTTCAAGTTCTGGACCGAATACGCCGTCTTCGCCCAGCTTGATTTCCTTCTTCTGCTTGTACAGGTGAACTGTGTTTGTCAGCATATCGTAGATGCCTTCGAATGTAAGGCCGCTACCGATAGGCCATGTTACAGGTGTTGATGGAAGTCCCAGAACGTCTTCCAGTTCCTGCATCAGATCCAGTGGTTCACGTGCTTCTCTATCGAACTTGTTCACGAATGTGAATACAGGGATTCCTCTCATAGCACAAACCTTGAACAGCTTCTTAGTCTGTGTCTCGATACCCTTAGCACCGTCGATAACCATTACAGCACTGTCTACTGAAGTGAGAATTCTATATGTATCTTCACCGAAGTCGTTATGACCTGGTGTGTCCATGATTGATATGATCTTACCGTCGTACTCGAACTGCATTACTGATGAAGTAACTGAGATACCACGCTTCTTCTCGATTTCCATCCAGTCGGAAGTCGCAGACTTAGCGTTCTTACCAGCCTTAACAGTACCAGCTTCTCTGATAGCACCGCCGTGAAGGAGCAGCTTCTCAGTGAGTGTTGTCTTACCAGCATCCGGGTGTGAGATAATACCAAATATTCTTCTTGAGCTAATATCGTTCTTCATAATATGTTCCTTGCTGAAATATGAGCGGCGCCCGAACTAAAGTTCCGGCACACGCAATTCCTATTAAAAATCTCTACATGGTTCGAAATTACATGTCGAACCAAAAAGAAATTTTATCACACATCCTCTGGGGAATCTAGTCCAAAGTTACCCATGAAATTGACAACATTAGCGCGCACATGGGTGTGGTTGGTGTGTACCACCGACCGAAGGAGTGCGCTCAAAAGTTCACTCATGACCTCGTGGTCTTCTTCTGGCACGTCTTTGATACTCGATAAAATTTTGCGAATATCGGCAGGCTTAACCGACTTAAGGTCATTGACTGTATCCAGTTCGTTTTCGCTGAACACGCTGAAGAGTACGTCCACGAAAGTGCGGCGCTGAGCCGCGCTTGCACCGTGAATCCACTCGGACAGGGCATCGTCAAAAATCTCGCTAAGGCCAGAGCGGTTATCTGCATATACGAAGTCGTTATCCTCAAGTTCCCATGTGTATAAGGAGTGCTGCAGGATAAGCAAAGCATCACTCTTCACAACCAAAGCATCCTGATTATCGCTCATTATCGTTCCAATCATTGAATCGCGAGGCATAAACTTCTTGATATCAAGAGGGGACTTCTTCCACTCATCTTCCAGAGCGGCCAGAACGTCTTCCTTGAAACCAGGACCATCGAAACTATATACGGTCTTAATAAGACCCTTAACGGTATCGGCGCACATGGTTGAACTGTAAATGGCAAGGTTGCCACCCTTGGAGTGGCCAGCCACGTACAAGCTTTGGCAAAGTTCGCCAGAGTCGGCAATATCGTAATGTCTATTAAGATAATCAACCGCTTCACCCTGGGATGGTACTTCGTCCATGAACACCATGTCGAAGTCTTCCTTCCATCCGTGGATGGTGCCGTCAGTACCGCGGAAGCACACGAAATCGGTGTTGTCGTCAATTGAGAAGGTGGCCGCCGCAAACTGCATATCGCTATTAGCGTCATCTTTCACTTCAACGTTATACACCTTAATATCTCTGAAACGAGGGCTGGCAGCAGCCGTAGTCAGCAGAGCCTTGTTCTCCTGGTCTGTGATGCCGTCGCTGAACATGCCCGGGAAATATTCCTGCTTGTAGAACTCTCTTACGGGAACGCCTCGGCGAGCGTCGCAGTCGTTTTCGCCTTCGATAACGTTCTCAATGCGTCCGTAGAAGAGTGCGCAAAGAACTGCAGCGTCCACATTATTAAATGGTGCCTTATCAAAAGTCAGGTTGTTAGTCTCTACGTATTCCTGAATGTGCATACGCGTATCCTTTCTTATCAGGGAATAAACCTATTGATATTATACCATTCTATCTAGTAGTATAAAATCATTAGGTTAAGAATAGGGAAGGCTAATGAAAATGAACGATAACAGAAACGACAGAAAACTGATTTTTCTTGATATAGACGGTACGCTGGTTACAGACGATAAGGAGATTCCAGCAGAGAATAAGAAGGCCCTTGATGAAGCACGTGCAGCAGGACACCTGGTGGCACTGGCATCAGGCAGAGTAATCGACAGCGTTAAGGCTCAGGCGAGAAAGCTGGGTCTTGATGATGAAGGCTGCTACGTTCTCGGCTTTAACGGTGCCATCTGCGTAGACATGCACACTGATGAAGTGGTGTACTGCAGACCTGTACCAAGACAGCACGTGAGACCACTTTTTGATATGGCAGAAGAGATGGGACTGCACACTCAGACATATGAGAGCAGCACCGTTATCACTGAACACGACGATGATGAGATCCATTACTACTCAACAAGGCTTAAGACGCCATATAAGATTGTGGAGAATATTGAAGAGTATCTTAAGGAAGATCCTTGCAAGTGCCTGTTTGTGGACCTGAAGGGCCGCGACAAATTGGAAGTCCTTCGTCAAAAGATTCTTCCATATTGCAAAGAGAACGGCCTTGATACTTTCTATTCAGATCCAATCTACCTTGACGTAGTTAAGGCTGGCGTAAGCAAAGCAGCAGGTATCGAGTACATGTGCCAGAAGTTCGGCATTGCTCACGAAAACACCATCGCAGCTGGCGATGCTGAGAACGATATTTCAATGATTGAAGCGGCAGCTCTTGGCTGCGCTGTAGCCAATGCACCAGATAATGTGAAGGCACATGCAGATTATGTTACAGAAAATGACAATAACCATTGCGCAGTAGCAGAGATTATCAGGAAGTTTGTGCTATAATATCATTGGAGGAAAATGTCATGGATTCAACATTAAGAAGAACATGGGCAGAGATCGATCTGGATTCTCTGGCATATAACTATAGAACACTGAGAAAGCACATCGGCGATGGCGTTAAGTTCCTTGGGGTAGTTAAGGCTGACGCATATGGACACGGTGCAGTGCAGATAAGCAGACTCCTTGAAGAAGAAGGGGCAGACTACCTGGCAGTAAGCAGCATCGATGAAGCCATTGAGCTCCGCAAGAACAACATTAAGATGCCTATTCTCATTCTGGGCCATACACCAATGGAACAGGTTGATAATTTAATTGAGAATAACATTACCCAGGCCGTAACCTGCAAGGCT
>JAGHTQ010000016.1 GCA_018065295.1 Candidatus Colimonas fimequi
GCCTTGGTAGGCCGTTACCCCACCAACTAGCTAATCAGACGCAGGCCCATCTCTTGCCGATAAATCTTTGGCAGAAGAAAGATGTCAGTCTTCTGCATTATGAGGTTTTAATCCCGGTTTCCCGAGGCTATCCCTCTGCAAGAGGTAGGTTGCCTACGCGTTACTCACCCGTCCGCCGCTTTCCTCTGAAGAAATCTACCGAAGTTTCATTCAACAGATTCTCGCTCGACTTGCATGTGTTAGGCACGCCGCCAGCGTTCATCCTGAGCCAGGATCAAACTCTTAATAAAATGGTATTTAATGAGCTTTCGCTCTTTAAATCAAAGTTTGCATTTCTAACTCACTTACGCTTGCGCGTCTTTCGCTAATTCTCTTGAATCCGAATTATTGCTTGGTTTTTAGAAATTGTCGGAAACCTCTAAGCCTTTCCATTTTCAGGTTTGTGCTTATCGGTTTCATTTAAATCAAAATTATTTTGACTCAAATTTCTACACTATGAAGTTTTCAATTTACATGCTTCTTTCGAAGCTCCGTTCGCTCTCGCGAACTTCTTAATAATACTGCATATCAAGTGGTTTGTCAACAACTTTTTTAAACTTTTTTAAGCGCTAGCTCGTAAGTTTTAAGTTGTCTCTGTCACCCGACAGCTTGATTATCTTATCACTCTCAGGTGTCTGTGTCAACAGCTTTTTTAAACTTTTTTCTAAGCATTTTCTGCTCTTCAAAAGCACTGTTTCCTATCACTCGACAGCTTGATTATCTTATCAATTTAGTCATAGAATGTCAACCGTTTTTTACAGACTTTTTCATTAAATTTCAGCACTAATTTCAAGGCCAATTTAACTACTATTCTATAACCCTGTACATACCTGCTGCGTCTTCCTTACGACATGATTCTGTAAGCGCCAGAACCTCTACCTTAAGGCTGCCGTTACCAAACTGTACGAAGATCTCATCACCGATCTTAACTTCTGTACCTGGCTTAGCAGGCTTATCATTAATAGATATTCTGCCCTGTTCACATGCGTCCTTGGCAACAGTTCTTCTCTTGATTATTCTCGAGTTCTTAAGAAACTTATCTATTCTCACTTGTTACTTCCTATCTTAACAATAAAAAAGGAGCAACCGTAAGTTGCTCCTATGTTTAAAGCTTACTTGTTTACTGCGTCCTTCAGAGCCTTACCAGCCTTGAATACTGGAGCCTTTGATGCTGCGATTTCGATTACTTCGCCAGGCTTTCTTGGGTTTCTACCCTGTCTTGCCTTTCTTTCTCTTACTTCGAAAGTACCGAAGCCGATCAGCTGTACCTTCTCATCGTTTACCAGTGCAGTTTCTACACTTGATACGAATGCGTTTACAGCGATTTCTGCGTCCTTCTTAGTGAATCCAGTCTTTTCTGCTACTGCAGCTACTAATTCAGCCTTATTCATTCTATAAATCCTCCTTAATTATAACTCATCAGTTTACCAAACTGTTTATTATCAGGGTGCTAAACCCAATTTATCCTCGCGTCTTATTGTCACATCAAAGCGCCTATTTGTCAAGGGAAAATAGGTGCCTTAACGTTAAAATTTCAATGGTTTCAACATATTGTTACCACAGTCTAAGCTTATCACAAATTCTAGCAATCTTTCTTCCGATACCGATTCCCATCATTTCATCTCTACCGATAGCCTTTGTCTTAATAATGAGAATACCGTATAAAGGTACTGCTACCATGATAGCTACAGCAGTTGCCACAAGATTGCTGCCGATAGCCATGAAGATAACCTTATATACAATGATAGTAACTACGCCCATGATTACAGCTGAGATCAGAGGCTTAAGGAAGATCAGCTTCCATGGGAATTTAACCTTAGTAAATTTAATAAGCATTACAGTATCCATAGTAGCTGCGAAAGCATATGCAGTTACTGTACCTACTGCTGCGCCAAGTACGTTGATAGCTGGAATAGCTACCAGTACCCATGTAACGACAAACTTGAGTACAACGCCAACGAACAGATTAACTACTGGTACCATCTGCTTAGTAATACCCTGCAGGCCGCCTGTAATAGTGAGTACTATTGCCAGGAATACGAAACCTATAGCCAGGATCTGCAGGCAAGGTGTTGCACTGATAGCGCTTTCTCTCTGTGTTGGGTACAGGAGCATGAGTATAGGCTTAGCCAGAACAAAGAGTCCTGTAGCGCATGGGATACCTATAATCATTGACATTCTGAAACCAAGTGACAGGTTGTCATGAAGCTCCGCAGTATCATTCTTCCTGAATGCAGCTGATACCATAGGAACCAGTGAAAGAACTATAGCCTGTGTAAGAATCTGTGGGAATCCTACCAGTGGAGAAGCGAAGCCTGTCAGCTGTCCATAAAGGTCCTGTGCAGCCAGCTGGTCCCATCCTGATGCAGCCAGTCTAGTTGAAACTACGCCTGCATCTACCAGGTTAACGATAGGCATAATAGCTGTACCAATAGTAATAGGAATAGCTATATAAAGTATCTTCTTAATAAGCGCACCTGAGCTTTCGCATACAGCTTCCTTATCATTTCGAATTTCTCTCTTAACCTTATTTCTCTTAAGCAGATAAACGACAAGTACGGCAATAAGACCGCCTACAGCACCTGCACTTGCACCGAAGCATCCGCCAGCAGCACCGCGCTCCTGTGGAGTGAATTCTGTGAAGAGTCCGCTATTCATAAGGAAGATAGCAAGGGATAAACCTACACCTACTCTGAATATCTGTTCAACTACCTGTGATACTGCTGTAGGTGACATTTCCTGCATACCCTGGAAGTAGCCTCTGTAAGAAGCCATGAGTGGTACGAGAACCAGGGCTGGTGCAGTTGCCTTCATTGACAGAGCTGAGCCTGGTACATGTACCAGCTGAGCGATGGCATCTGCGAAGCAGAATACGAATACGCATCCTACGATACCCATAATCAGCATCAGAGATCTACTTAACTTGAATACCCTCTCTGCCTCAACATACTGTCCTACTGCACGACGTTCTGATACCATCTTGGATACAGCTACAGGAAGACCTGTTACTGAGAATACAAGAAGGAAGTTGTAAAGTGAGTAAGCAGGAGTGTAATTGGCCATTCCTACTGTTCCAATGAGATTTCCCAGGGGGATTCTGAAGAATGCTCCCAGGAACTTAACAAAAAGTCCTGCTACGGCCAGGACCGCAGCACCTGAAACTAGTGATTTCTTAGTTGATTCTGACATTTACTATAACCTCTTTAATATATTCTTAGTTGAGTTCTCTGCATTGTAGATAACCTTCTCAATATCCAGGGTTGGATACTCGCCGTCATCATAAACAACACGTCCGTCAATCATAGTAAGCTTAACATCTGAGCTGCTTGCACTGTAAACCAGATTATTAACCATCTGATGAACAGGATGCATGTTAGGACCTGAAACATCGATAGCAATAAGGTCAGCCTTGTTGCCCACCTTAAGCGCACCACAGTCCTTACGACCCTGTGCCAGTGCGCCGCCAATAGTTGCAGCTCTCAGAGCGTCCACTGGAGTTACCGCCTCAGCATTGCCAGTTGCAGCCTTGCAGCCAATAGCCATCAGCTTCATCTCTTCGATGAACGCCAGACTGTTGTTACTAGCAACGCTGTCTGTACCGATAGCCACGTTAACACCCTTAGCGATAGCGTTATTAACATCGCAGATACCGCTTGCAAGCTTCATGTTGCTTACAGGGTTATGAGCGATAGTTACACACTTCTCCTTAAAAATCTCCAGGTCTTCGTCAGTTGAATATACGCAGTGAGCTGCGATAGCTGGTGTGTCGAAGAGACCAGCCTTCTCAAGATATGCCGCTGGTGTAAGACCGTGTCTTGCGATGCACTCCTCGTGCTCCAGCTTAGTCTCGGATACGTGAATGTGTGAGATGATACAATGAGCCTTTGCAAAATCTGCAACCGCCTGGGCTGTAGCGAAATCTGATGTGTACTCAGCGTGGAGGCTGGCATCTATCTTAACGCGGCCGCTGCCGGCATTGTGACATTTGCGATAAAGGTCTTCGGCCTCTCTCATGCTCACCAGACCCTTAGGGTCTGCGCCGCCGAAGTTAACGATGGATCTTGAGATGTTGGCCTTGGCACCGCTCTCGATTACGGCCTGAGCCATCTCTTCGCAGAAGTAGTACATGTCACTAGTGGACACGATACCGTATCTGAATGACTCTGCCATGCAAAGCATTGTGCCGTTATAAACAGCCTCACCATCTAGTTTATCTTCGAATGGAAAGATACGCTCGTTGAGCCATCTCTGAAGTGGCAGGTTCTCACCGTAGCCACGCATGAGGGCCATTGGTGAATGTGCATGAGCGTTGTAGAATCCGCTCATGAGAAGCTTGCCAGTTCCGTCATACACTCTGCCAGTGTATTCCTGCGGCATCTCTTCCCCAATATATGAAATCTTGTCCCCTTCAACTGCAACGTAGCAGTTGTCACGAACCTGGAAGTTCTCGTCCAGGATCTTGATATTAGTAAATAACATAATGCCTCCTATTACATAAGTGGTGCTATGAATCTAAGAAGAGTCGCGGCTAATTTGCCGAATACGTTCATCTTCATATAATCTTCCATTGTTACGTTCTGGCTCTTAGCCAATGTATCCTGGAAGTCTGCTTCGATATCATAAACAACAGGATTCTTCCACATATATGCTGCGCACTCGAAGTGGAGATATAAGCTTCTGAAATCCAGATTTATTGTACCAACAACTGCCTTCACATCATCGCTTGTGAATATCTTAGCGTGAACGAAGCCAGGAGTGTATTCATATACTTGTACGCCCTCTTTGATAAGATCACGATAATAGCTTCTAGCAAGTAAGTAAGCGTACTTCTTATCAGGAATGTGAGGGATAATAATCTTAACGTCAACGCCTCTGTGAGCTGCGTAAATTAATGCATCCATAACCTCTTCGTCAAGAATCAGATATGGTGTCATGATATGAACGTAATCTGCTGACTTATTGATAATATCCAGATATACGTTCTCACCTGTCTGCAGGTTGTCAAGTGGACTATCGCCGTAAGGAACGATGTATCCGCCGTTTCTCATGCCAAGTTCAGGCAGAAGTCCATGTCTCATGTACTTGTCATAGTCTTCGTGCTCCTTAGCATCCAGATTCCACATCTGAAGGAACATGAGAGTGAAGCTGTTAACAGCTTCGCCTTCTACCATGATAGCTGTATCCTTCCAGTGGCCGAAACGTTCACGTCTGTTAATGTATTCGTCTGCCAGGTTAACACCGCCAGTGAATGCGCATCTGCCATCGATAACGCAAATCTTACGGTGGTCTCTGTTATTCTGATGAGTTGAGAGGACTGGTTTCATTGGTGAGAATACTTTGCACTCAATGCCCTTCTCCTTCAGCTGCTGTGGGAAGCTTCTTGGAAGAAGTGACAGAGTGTTAGTTCCATCGTACATGAAACGAATCTCAACGCCTTCCTGAGCCTTCCTATAAAGAATGTCGAGAATAGGATCAACCATGATACCTCTCTCAACGATGAAGTATTCCATGAAGATAAATTCCTTAGCTGTTTCCAGCTGCTTAAGCATCTCTTCCCATTTCTGTTCTCCAAGTGGGAAGAACTTAACGCTAGCCTTATCATATGTAGGGAACTTAGCCTGTCTATCAAGATACTTGAAGATACCTATTTCAGCCTTATTCTCAAGAGCAATCTTATCCATTATCTGCTGATCCTGCTTACGGTATTCAGCCTGTTCTTCCTCAAGTTCATTGATTCTTCTTCTAATAAACTTAGTATGTGAACCAGGTGCGAACTGAGTGAAAATGAAGAAGGCAACGCCCAGGATTGGCAGACAGAGAATCAGAATGATCCACATGAGCTTGAAATCCGAGTCCATTTTCGAATTCATAAGGTATAAAAGGAAGATAACAGCAACAATACCAGTAATCCAGTTAACCCAGAGGATCTCGTTTATTAACACGAATCCACCGAAGATAACAAGTGCCTGTGCAAGAAGCATTAATAAGAGGATTGTTGTTCTACCAAATATTAATTTCCAAAGTTTCTTAAAAGCTGACATAAGTCTCTCCTTTTGTTTCGTCTAACAATATATTTTAACCCACATATTGGTAGTAGTAAACCATTTAACCCAATAAAAAAGCCAGATGGTATTTACCATCTGGCCTCGATTATCATTATTAGCTTAATGCGATTGTGATGATTGACATCTTGTAAACGTCTTCTGTGTTAGCGCCTCTGCTCAGGTCGTTAATAGGAGCGTTCAGACCCTGAAGGATAGGACCGATAAGTTCGTATCCAGCCATTCTCTGGAAAATCTTGCAGCCGATGTTAGCTGACTGAATTTCTGGGAAAATGAATACGTTAGCCTGACCTGCTACCTTGCTGTCCTTGCACTTAGTTGCAGCAACAACAGGATCTACAGCTGCGTCAAACTGCAGTTCGCCGTCTACGAGAAGATCAGGAGCAGCTTCCTTAACCAGCTTAACTGCTTCTCTTACTCTGTCTACGTCTTCACCAGCACCTGAACCAAGTGTTGAGTATGAAAGCATAGCTACCTTAGGTTCGATACCGAAGATTGATGCTGTACGTGCAGCTTCGATTGCTGATTCAGCCAGTTCTTCTGATGATGGCTTAATGTTGATAGCTGGGTCGCCCATGCAAAGCAGGTCGTGACCTGGCTTAGCCATGATATAGCTTGATGATACACTCTTGTATCCAGCCTTCTGCTTAACAAGCTGCAGAGCTGGTCTTACTGTATCAGCTGTTGAATATGTAACGCCACCAAGAAGGCCATCAGCCTTGCCCATCTTAACGAGCATTGTGCCGAGGTAGTTGCCGCCCATGAGAGCCTTCTTGCACTGTTCTGCAGTCATCTTGCCCTTACGGAGTTCTACCATCTTCTCTACCATTTCGTCCATACCTACGTAAGTTGCTGGATCGATGATAGTGCATTCTGAGATGTCGAATCCACCTTCTGCCGCTGAAGCCTTAACTTCATCAACATTACCGATGAGGATCATGTTCATGAGACCTTCAGCCTGAATTCTTGATGCAGCTTCCAAGATTCTCTTGTCAGGACCTTCTGGATATACGATAGTTTTCTTAGGTTCGCTAGTAAGTTTCTTCTTGAGTTCAGTAAGCATTATTGCGTACTCCTTTCGCTTAAAAATAAAATAAATAATTTAGTCATTAAGATAGCTAATATATGGCAGATTACGATATCTCTGGTCGTAGTCTAAGCCATATCCAACGATGAATAAGTCTTCAACCTGGAAACCAGTGTAATCAACATGAATATCCACCTTACGGCCTGATGGCTTATCCAGTAATGTGCAGATTCTAACGCATGCTGCACCTCTATTGCCCAGATAGTTCTTAAGGTAGTTAAGTGTAATACCTGAATCTACGATATCTTCAACGATAATTACGTTCTTACCTTCGATATCGAATTCCAGGTCCTTGTTAATCTTAACCTGACCAGTAGTCTTCTTACCTGAACCATAGCTGCTGCAAGCCATGAAATCGATAGTGACATCAAGATCGATTCTCTTCATCAGTTCAGCCATCCATGGAACTGAACCACGGAGAATACCAACGAGGAGAACTTCTTCTCCAGCGAAGTCTTCAGTGATCTTCTCGCCAATCTCTCTTGCCTTATTATTGATTTCTTCTTCTGTAATTAATACTGTTCCAACTACTTCATTAGCCATACTAATTCTCCTCTTTATTCACATCATATTCTACATCATCCACGAAATTTTTACCACTAAATTTTTGTGAGTAGTCCTTAGGAGACTCACCATACCAGTACTTGTCCAGCTCCTTCTGAAGGAACCAGAGAATGAATATCCAGAGAAGTAAATCGTCCAGAATTCCAAGCACAGGAATAAACGGTGGTATTAAATCTATAGGCAGGAAAAGATAAGCTATACCAAAAATGATAAGCCCCTTCTTCCACCAAGCTACAGATTTATCCTTCATCATAAATCTAATAGCCTTGATTCTCTTGAATATTACGCGAAACTTCAAAAATCCCATCTATGCCTCCAGAAGTGCTTCTATAACATCCAGAAGTTCATCCTGTCCAGTCTTCTTAAGTGATGATACAGGAATAACAATATCATCCTGTGACATCTTAAGTGTCTGTCTAATCATTTTAACATGCTTAGCCATCTGATTTCGAGAAATCTTGTCAGCCTTTGTTGCAACAACGATGCCGTCAAGGCCGTAATGTCTAAGGTAGTTATACATCTCAACGTCCTGCTTACTTGGCTCATGTCTTATATCAACAAGCTGAACCACCTTAAGCAGATTAGGTCTTCCTGACAGATATGTCTCCATCATTTCTCCCCAGCTCTCTGACATTGACTTAGATACCTTAGCGTATCCATAGCCAGGCAGGTCAACGATTCTGAATTCATCGTTGATGCGGAAGAAGTTGATAGTACGTGTCATACCAGGAGCACCACTTACTCTCGCCAGATTTCTTCTGTTGGTAAGAGTGTTCAGAAGTGATGACTTACCAACATTAGAACGTCCTGCGAAAGCGATTTCTTTAATATCTTCTGACGGATACTGACTTGGCTTAACCGCTACAGTCTCGATATCCGCTTTTTTGATCTTAATTGTCATTATTTGTCCGCCTTTACTAATACGTGTGGGAATACATCCTTAACGTGCTTAAGAAGAACGAATTC
>JAGHTQ010000050.1 GCA_018065295.1 Candidatus Colimonas fimequi
ACACCACACTTATCATAACGGCAGGAGGAATATATATCATATGAGTAACGATAAAACTGTTCTCGTAGGAAGCCTTCAGAAGTTCTCAGTAGAAGACGGCCCAGGCATTAGAACAACAATCTTTCTCAAAGGTTGCCCCTTATCATGCCGCTGGTGCCACAACCCTGAGATGATTGATCCTAAGCAGCAGCTTATCCAGTCACCTAACAACTGCATCGGTTGTGGCTACTGCATTAAGACATGTCCTAATGATGCGATTACAATGAATCCTGAAACGGGCATTGTAATTGATCGTGATAAATGCGGGGTATGCCTTAGTTGCGCTAAGGAATGCTACGCGCAGGCTCTTCGCCCAGTAGCGAAGGAAATGACTGTAGATGAAATCATGGCAGTTGCTGAGCAGGACAGAGGCTTTTATGACAACACTGGAGGCGGCATCACACTGAGCGGTGGCGAAGTGCTGATGCATACTGAAATTGCAGGCGCGATTATCGATAAAGCGGCTGCTAAGTTTATCAAGGTGTGCCTTGATACTAGCGGATTTGGAGATCCGGAGGAATTCTTTGCATTAGCGAAGAAAGATAATGTGACTCACATCCTTTACGACATGAAGTCAATTGATGATGACGTTCATAAGGAGTACACGGGTGTTAGCAATAAACTGATTATCGACAATCTGAGAATGCTTGCAGCTGACGAAGATACAGCTAGTAAGCTGGTCATGAGAATGCCGCTCATCGCAGGTGTTAATGACTCAGAAGAGATAATCACAAAGACTGGCGAACTCTATAAGGAACTTGGAATCAGCAGGGTAAATCTGCTTCCTTACCACTCACTGGGCATGAGCAAGGAGAGGAACGTAGGTGGCCAGCAGGAGGAATTCCAGGAGCCGTCAGAGGAACGCCTTAATGAAATCGAGAAGTATTTCGCTGATGAGTGTGGCCTCACAGTGGAAATTTTCGGTAGAGTATAAAGGTTTATTTAGAGGAAGGAATTATTTGAAATGGATGGAGCTAATTTAGGAATTTTAACTCTGATCCCAGCGCTGAGCTTTCTTGTATTCGCGCTGGTAACTAAGAAGTGCGTACTCAGTATCATGCTGAGTGGTATGCTTGGTTATATCCTGTACTACAAGGCAGGATTCTTCGTGCCAATGATGGACGCACTCCTTGAATCATGTGGCGATGGCGATAACAACTGGATCGTACTGATCTGTCTGCTGTTCGGATGTCTCATCCAGCTGCTCAGACAGTCAAAGGGTGCAGATGCTATCTGTAATATCGCACGTAAGTATCTTAAATCACAGAAGCAGGTTCTCATGTTCACTTGGATTTGCGGTATCATCATCTTCATCGATGACTATCTCAGTATCCTGGTAACAGCAAACACAGTTCTGCCTGTTGCTGATGAACACAAGACACCAAGAGAAATGCTGTGCTACGTTATCAATACTACATCAGCACCAGTATGTCTGATCATCCCTATTTCAGCATGGGTTGTATTCTTCTCAGGCGTATTCGGCGAACAGCCAGAGGCTGCAGTAGTTGGCGACAGCGCAATGAGCATTTACTATCACATCATGCCTTATTTCTTCTACCCATTCCTTTGCGTAATCTTCGTTCCACTGGTTATCATGGGAATCATTCCTAAGCTTGGCGGAATCAAGAAGGCGTACAAGAGAGTTGAAGAAACTGGCGCACTTTGGCCAGAAACAAGTAACATGCAGAACCAGGGCGATGAACTTGGCGAAGTTATGGGTGCTATCACTGATAACGACGACAAGGAAGAGAAGGAGATCACTCCACACCTGTGGACATTCATTCTCCCAATGGCTGTTGTAATTGTTGCAACACTTAAGCTTGATGATATTCTCCTGGGCGTATCACTTGGTATCGCAACTTGCTTCGTAACTTATATCCCAGCAAGAATCATGACTCTGGGTAAGTTCTGTGACGCTTGCTACAAGGGCCTTGAAGATATGCTCTTCATCGCAGTTGTACTTGTAACATCACTGTTCTACAGAGAATCAATCAACCTTATCGGTCTGTCAGATTACCTGATCGACGTTGCAGGCCCATACATGAGTGCTCACTGGATTGCAGCAATCTCATTCGTACTGGTTGGTCTTGTTTGCTTCGCAACAGCAAACATCTGGAGTATCCCAGCTGTATGTACTCCAATCATCCTGCCACTGGCAGCAGCAGCAGGCGCAAGCATTCCACTTACACTTGGCGCTATTATTTCAGCAGCATGCTTCGGCGCACAGGCTTGCTTCTATTCAGACGTTACACTCCTGTCAGCATCAGCAACAAAGATTAACAACGTTGACTATGCTGTAGCACAGTTACCGTATATCGCAATCGTATCTGCAATTACCTTTGTTTTATACGTTGGAGCAGGCTTCGTTCTGTAAATAGTTTCAAAAATTTACCAAAAGGGACCAATTGGTCCCTTTTGTTGTGCCTTCAAATATGTTACAATTTTGGCACTTAAATGACTAAT
Organism: Candidatus Colimonas fimequi; assembly: GCA_018065295.1. GTDB lineage: Bacteria > Bacillota > Clostridia > Peptostreptococcales > Anaerovoracaceae > Lentihominibacter > Lentihominibacter fimequi. The sequence goes on from JAGHTQ010000050.1 coordinate 2,503, forward strand.
TGGAGGGGACAACATGGCAAGGAACAAGTATCCGGAGAGGACGGTTGAGAAAATACTTAACGTGTCAGAAGAATTATTTCTCAAGAAGGGCTATGCTAATACTAGTATGCAGGACATTATCAACGCGCTTAGCTCCGAGATGACTAAGGGGGCAATATATCACCATTTCAAGTCAAAGGATGATATGTATTCGTCTATTGTTAATAAGCGATTTGACGGTATTATAAGCATATTTGAACAGGTTTTATCAAGAGATGACCTTAATGGAGCACAGAAGATAACTTTAGCTAATAGCCTGGGCGCAGCAAGTGAGGATCAAGATACCATTTTGAACTTTATGGCTCAGGTGCAGCGTCAATCTGACAAACTGGATCCAACTATCGCAGCATTTATCATCAGAATGGCAGAAGAGAAATTCATTCCGGTCTACACTAAGATGGCTGAAGAAGGCGTACGTGACGGCTCAATTAAATTTGAACATCCAGAGGTCGTAGCTGAAGCGATAGTATACGTAATATTCGTATGGTTATCATGCAGGCTTACAGTTCTTAATGCCCAGGAGTATGGCAAGCGAACTGAATTTGTTGGTAAAATGTTCGATTCATACGGAATAAAAGTGATTTCTGAAGAGGGTCTTAAGGTTCTTACAGAGAAGGTTCAGAAACATTTCAGTTAGAAATTAACAGGAGAAATGTGCAGGTAAGAGACAGTATATTTTACTGTCTCTTTTATTATGTTAAAGAAACTATAGCCTATATAAATGTGGGATAAAGATTCGCTTAAACAATCGGCGTTTTGTTGAAGTGCTTATACGAGCGTATGTATAATCGGTTTGTTGTTTAGATATGAAAAGAATCGGGAGGATTGGGTCATGAAGAAGGCAATCATATGGATGGTTGCAATTGTTCTTGCTATTTTCGCGCTAGTGGCATGTGCAGACGCTGAGACATCTGAAGGAAACGGATTTCAGGTTGTAAATCCAGTACATGAATGTGCAGACCAGAAGGAAATGGCTGCTGACACACAGATCGATATCGATGCGCCAGAAAAAGCAGAACAAGTTGTTTATTCATATATAGAAGATACACAGTTAATAGCACAGGTTGATTTCGTATTAGACGGCCAGCCATTCTGCTACAGAGCAGAGAAGACAGGTGTTAACAGCATAATGGCAGGCGTTGATGATAGTGAGGCTACAGCAGATACTCTGGCAGAATCATTATCAAACCAGATCAACGTTGGCGCAGAACTGTCAGGTATGTATTACCATTGGAAACTGGCAGGAATGACTATCGTGGGTGATCACGACGCTGTCTTCGGTCTTAACAAAGGCAAGCAGGGATTCATCTCATGGCTTGATGAAGACACTGGCATTCTGTACTGCCTGAGCACTACTAAGGGCTGCACACAGGAGCTGCTGCAGAATACTGCAGACTTAGTGGTTATGGCGAAATAAAAACAATTAAACTCTCGGCAAAAGCTGAGAGTTTTTTTAATAAAGAAAGAAATTAGCATCCTGATGGCGTATAATAGTACCGAAGGCGAGGCACTTTGGGATAATGTAATAGGGAGGTAACAATATGGCAGAACACAAATGTGAATTATGCGGTAAGATGGCAAGCGGAATGCGCATCAACAAGACTCAGGACGGACTTTATATCTGCTGGGATTGCAAGATGAAGGCTGGCGGATTATTCTATAATCCTGCACAGAAGCTGCTCAATCAGATTAAGGTTGATATCGCTGTAAGAGAGAAGAAATAAATGACAACAAATAATGACAGATATATCTATGAAGTTATAAGAATAATAGATACTAAACCCTTATTTCTTGAAGAACACTTCGAACGCCTTGAGGCTACTCTTAAGCTGCAGGGCGCACCTGATGTTCTCACTTCAGATAAGTTCGCATCTGATATGGCGGATTTTATTAAGAGTGAGGCAATCGTTAACGACAACGTTAAGTTCATCTTAAGGCTTACAGAAACTGGTGCGGACTACTACTTCGAGCATCTGACAGGTCATTATCCTAGCGAGAAGGAATACGCAGAGGGCGTTAACACCCAGCTGCTTCACGCTATGCGCGACAATCCTCATGCGAAGGTGCATAACCAGGCGCTTAGAGAATTGGCAAACAAGATTATCGAAGAGAACAATCTGTGGGAAGTGATCCTTGTGGACGATGAAGGCTTCGTTACTGAAGGAAGTCGTTCTAACATCTTCTTTATCAGGGATCGCAAAGTAATCACGTGCCCTTCCGAAGGAGTTCTTCTTGGGGTAACTCGCCAGCAGATCATAGCTGCTTGCGAGGATAACGGCATTGCCGTAGTAGAGGAGCCGATCGCGGCTGCGCGATTAGGCGAATACGACGCTGCCTTCGTCAGCGGAACGTCACCGAAGGTGCTTCCGATAGCGAAGGTAGGAGAGGTGGGATTTGATGTGAACGAGGCTACTTTGCGTAATGTAATGAGGCTCTTTGACGAACGCATCGACAGATACCTGGAGGAACATTAGACTATATGTAGAGAGGCGAAACTTCGCCTCTCTTTTTTGTAATTTTTTAGTAAATGAATGTGCTGTGTTTCTGATGTATACCTTTACTTCTACAGGGAATGAACATATAATGATTGAAGAAGACATTGACTAGAAGTCCTGGGAGGTAGAAATGAGTTCTGAGAAGCAGTATACAAATCCAGAAGCAGGTAAGCTTGGTATCTTAGTTCACCCAAGCTGCACTGAGATGGGCAAGAAGATAGACGATTTTATCAAGGCATGGAGAGGCGATGACAGCAGAGATACATATCTTCTGAGCAGCACTTGCTCAAGATTTGGAACAGGCGAAGCTAAGGTTCTGATCAACGAGTCAATTCGTGGTATGGACCTGTACGTTGTAGCTGACGTTCTTAACCGTAGCCTTGAATATAATCTTTGCGGTTACACTAACAAGATGTCACCTGACGACATCTATGCTGACATTAAGAGATACATCATGGCAGCAGCAGGTAAGGCAGCAAGAGTATCAGTTGTAATGCCTTTCCTCTATGAAAGCAGACAGCACAGAAGAACTGCTAGAGAATCACTGGACAGTGCATATGCACTTCAGGAACTGGTACAGATGGGTGTACACGACATCATCACTGTTGATGCTCATGACCCAAGAATTCAGAACGCTATTCCTATCGACGGATTTGACAATATTATGCCTACATATCAGACAACTAAGGCACTGCTTGAGTCAACTGACGACTTAATTATCGATGCAGATCACATGATGGTTGTCAGCCCTGACGAAGGTGCTATGGACAGAGCAACTTCATTTGCTGGTTCACTTGGTATCGACGTAGGTATGTTCTACAAGAGAAGGGACTACTCACAGGTAATCGATGGCAGAAACCCTATCGTTGCACATGAATTCCTGGGTGCAGACGTTAAGGGTAAGGATATCATCGTTATCGACGACATGATTTCTTCAGGCGAGAGCGTAATCGACATCGCTAGAGAACTGATGGCTAGAGAAGCTAAGAGAATCTTCGTTATCGCAACATTTGGTATCTTCGCTAAGGGTACTAAGGTGTTTGATCAGGCTTACGAAGATGGTCTTATCTACAAGGTTATCACAACAAACGGTATCTATCAGATGCCAGAACTCTTCGAGAAGCCATGGTACGTAAGTGCTGATATTTCCAAGTATCTTGCACGTGTTATCGACTCACACAACCACGATATGCCACTGAGCGACATCGTTGGTCACTACCATAAGATTCAGGAGAAGATTGCTGCTTATAACGAACATAAGACTTGGAACGAAGAAGACTAATTGCATAATATTGGGGCTCGTATATCGAGCCCTTTTTTATTGTTTGTATTGACTAATGTGGGTGATGATTAGTATCATAAGCGGGTGTGAGGATTAAACAGGAGGTAAGGTTATATGGTACTGTTTATAAAGATTATGATGGCAGAGTTCATTGCTGAGATGGGCGATAAGACTCAGCTCATGCTCATTGCCATGACATCAAAGTTTAAATTAAGAGATATTATTATCGGAACAGCTGTCGCTGTTATGGTACTCAACGCCCTGGCGGTTCTTCTTGGCGGACTTGTTGGCGAAATGATTCCGGACTGGCTCATTAAGATAATCGCAGCACTGGCGTTCATGTTCTTCGCTATTACTTCAATAAATTATGATGATGAAGATGAGGAAGAGGTTAAGGATAGCAAGTTTAAACTTGGAGCCCTTGCTGTATTCGGTACATTCTTCCTTGCAGAACTTGGCGACAAGACTCAGCTGACAGCAATTACATTCGGTGCAAACGAAGGTATCAGCAATGCACTTGTTGTATGGGGCGCATGTTCTATAGGACTGTTTGCTGCAGACATTATTGGAATGCTCATTGGCTATTTCCTTAAGAGCAAGACTCCTGACGGAGCACTGGCAGTTCTGGCATTTGTTATCTTCGCAATCTTCGGTATCGTAACAATGCATACTGGCCTGGGAATGCTTATTACAAGCCCAGATCTGGCTAAGCAGATAACAATCGGTATTGCACTCATATTCGGCGTGCTTTGCGTAGTAAGATTCGTTCTGGTTGGTAAGAAATATCTGAAGGCAAAGAAACATAATGATAAAAATGAACTTGTTGAGTACAAGAACGAACCACAAGATGAGGCTATTTCCAAGTAAATAAGATTCAAGAACCCGGTGCAGTTAATGTGTGCCGGGTTTTGTTGTGTGTGCAATGATGGTGGTTACCGCGTAACCGGAATCGGTGCTTGTTTGAGAAGAATTGAGGTATGGATAATTGAGGGTTAAATATGAACAAGTATAATATAGATTAGCTAGGTGTAAGCTAGATGAAGTCTAGATGCGAGGAATTAAGGGAGCGTGTGAAATGAGGCAACTGCACTGTGAGTTTAATAGCGAAGATCAATTGCTGGCTAATTTGCTGGCATTTGAGTCGGATATAAATGGGGCGGCAAGTTATTATTTTCAGTTTTTTTCTGCAAATCTTAATGATAAATTACTAAACTCTGTTATTGAGAAAATTAAACGAGTATATCCTGATGCAACTATAATCGGGGCTACAACCGCGGGAAATGTTGTGAATTCTGCAAGCACATCAGATGTGTCTATCACTTTAAATATTTTTGAGGATGAGACATCTCGATTCGAAATTATTCAGTACGATTTCGCAACTATGGGCATGGACGAGATAGGAAGTAAGGTTAAGCAGGAAGCAGAGAAACGATCATGGGTAAAAGCCATTGAGATTTATCACACTGTGGCTAAAGTATCAACGTCCACACTTTGCGATGCAATGTCAGAAATAGACACAGACATCGCAGTCTTCGGAGGAATTGTGTGTAGCCCAGATCTTGCAAGTTCAGAGTCATATATATATTCCGATGGTTATGGAATGTGTGATAACGGGTTGCTATGTTTACTCTTAGGTGGCGATAATCTGCATATTGAAGCTAGAAAAATCAGCGGATGGAAGCCTATTGGAAGAACCTTTAGAGTTACCAGATCAAGAGAAAATGTGCTCTACGAACTCAGCGGTATTCCTGCATACGAGGTGTATCAGAGATACCTTAATATTAGAAATGATGAAAATTTCTTTATTAATGCTCTCGAGTTTCCAATCATGTACGAGCATAACAACACGACTATTATTAGAGCTTCAGCAGAGAGTAATGATGACGGCTCTATTAGAATGTCGTCCAACATTGAAGAAGGGTCCATTGTAAGATTGTCGTATGGTGAACCAAACACGATTGTCAAAAGTGTGCAAGAAGGCAGCTTGCAGATTAAAGATTTTCAGCCGCAGGCTCTTCATATATTCACATGTGCTGCGCGCAAAACCTTCTGGGATGGGTATGATCCGGCATATGAGCTTAAGGCGCTTAAGTCTATATGCAGCGGTTCGGGATTCTTCTCACATGGAGAATTCCTTAGAGAGCATGATCTTATAAACCAGCACAATCTGACACTTGTTATCGCATATCTGCGCGAGGGAGAGAAACAAGAATTTGCAGAGCAATATGCTGGTGAGAATGAACTTGATGTTCTGAACACAAAATTGCCGCTGGCTGCAAGAATGGCAACGTTTATTAGAGAAACTTCATATGAGCTTGAGCAGATTAATAGCCATCTTGAAGTTATGAACCAACAGCTGCAGGGCGTCGTAACAAAAGATTCGCTCACGGGTCTTGACAATAGGCTAGCATTCGATGAGATGATGAATAATATTGCCTCTGATGTAAGAGCTGACGCAGGATGGACTATGTATATGTTTGACGTTAACGGTCTTAAATATATCAACGATACATTCGGACATCTTGCTGGTGACGAACTGATTGTATCAGCCGCAAATATAATAAAAGAGTCCTTTGGCGATGCAGGGCATTATTATAGAATTGGCGGAGATGAGTTTGTAGCACTTGTCAATGCGTCGACTAGGGAACTGAAGGATTATGATGACAAGCTTGAGGATTGTCTACGAAAGTGCAATAAAGAGTCACTGTATAGATTATCCATGGCTATTGGTCAAAGTAAGCTAATCGACAATTTCGGTAACCGCAAGTCTATTTCTAATTGGAAGATGGACGCGGACCTGAGCATGTATAGGAGTAAATCACTATCTCGCAAAGAGCGACGTTCCGGAAGAGATGAGAATCTCCAGCAACTTATAGCATGTCTGATATCCGTAGAGGAAGCTAAAGACCCATACACCGCATACCACTCAGACAGAGTGTGCTGTATTGCCAAGCTTCTTGCCAAGCAGCTTGGGCTTACTGAAGAATCCATTGATGTTATCGCCGATGCAGCGGCCCTTCATGACATCGGTAAGGTAGGCATAAGTGATTCTGTATTGCTTAAGCCGGGAAAACTTACGGATAATGAATTCGAACAGATTAAAGAACATCCGATTATTGGAGCTAGGATTCTAATGCAGTCAAACTATATGCAGGATATTGTACAGATTGTTCTTCATCATCATGAGAGATATGACGGCAAAGGATATCCGGATGGCATAGAAGGGAGCGATATTCCAATTGGGGCAAGAATTATTGCATTGGCGGATTCTATCGATGCAATGTCAAGTAAGAGAATATATAGAAATGCAATCCCACTAGATAAATGTCGTGATGAGATTTTAGCCAATGTTGGCAAGATGTATGATCCGGCAATTGCAAGAATTGCAATAAATAGTTGGGATGAAATAGAACGCATAATAATGGAGCATCCTAAATATATAATCAAATAATAATACCCGGTACATTGATATGTACCGGGTTTCTTGTTTCTTACAGTTCCTTGCCAGTAAGCAGCTTGTATGCTTCCTTGTACTTAGCAATTGTCTTGTCGATTACTTCCTGTGGGAGGTTGTAGTCGCTGTCTGGGTTAGCCAGGAGCCAGTCTCTTACGAACTGCTTGTCGTATGATGGCTGTGACTTGCCAGGTTCATAACCTTCCAGTGGCCAGAAACGTGAGCTGTCTGGTGTGAGAACTTCATCGCCCAGAACCAGAGTGCCGTTCTCGTCAAGACCGAATTCGAACTTAGTGTCAGCGATGATGATACCCTTGCTCAGAGCATATTCAGCGCACTTCTTGTATACGTTGATTGTAGCGTTTCTAACTTCTTCAGCAAGAGCAGCGCCTCTGCCAGGATATGCCTTCTCAAGAACATCGATGCTCTCTTCGTATGAGATGTTGATGTCGTGATCGCCGATTTCAGCCTTAGTGCTTGGTGTGTAAATTACTTCTGGAAGCTTGTCTGATTCCTGCAGTCCTTCTGGAAGCTTGATACCGCATACTGTTCCGTCATTCTTGTATGACTTCCAGCCTGAACCTGTGATGTAACCACGAACGATGCATTCTACTGGCAGCATGTCCAGCTTCTTGCACATAGTTGCCTTCTTCTGGAACTTCTCCTGCTGGAAGAATTCTGGCATCTCAGCGTTGTCGCAAGTGATCAGGTGGTTAGGAATGATATCTGATGTGAAATCAAACCAGAACTTAGACATCTGAGTCAGCACTGCGCCCTTGTCTGTAATGATGTTCTTCAGGATTACGTCGAATGCTGAAATTCTATCTGTTGCAACCATGATGAGAGCGTCATCAAGGTCATAAATTTCTCTTACTTTACCTTCCTTAAATGGTGTGTATTCCTTCATAAATCTACCTCCGCGAGTTGTTTCTTAACAAATTGACACATTATTATAACATCATAATTGGGTGATGGCAAATGTGTTGGAATTTATGTGGTTTTGAATATGTTTTTTTATGTATACATTCCGGCCTTAATTGACTATTGTATACGATTATTGTATATTTATAACACAAAGGTAATCAAGATTACTTTACGAATATATAATGTAGGTAATTGCGATGAAGTTAAGATTAAGAGGAGGCTTATGAATACTAATTTAAGTAGGAAACGTGATTATATTAGAATCACGGGAGAGATTCTTAATAACGAAGGCAGAGAAGGAATCAGCATTAGAAGAATTGCCAATGAAGCTGGCTGTTCAAGTGCCGTTCTGTACAAGCATTTTCAGAACCTTGACCACCTGATTAAATTGGCATCAGTTCAGTTCCTTGAACCTTACATGCATCAGATGAGCATCGAGTCAGCTCGCGGAGAACTGACACCGATTCAGCTTAATCTGATACTTTGGAAGAGATTCCTGGATGAAGCGTTCAAGAAGAAGGACTACTATGAGATGATGTTCATAAGTACTGATAAGGACATCCTCAAGAGCTGCGTTGAAGAGTATTACAGAATCTTCAGCGAAGAGCTGGATGAGGTTGACCCTATATCAGAGAACATTCTGTTTAGTAACAGCTTGCAGGAGAGAGAGTATACTCGACTTAAGCAGGCGGCTGAGCAGGGCCTGATTGGAGAACAGGAAGCATACGATCTGAGTGTACTGGGTGAAGCTATTTTCGCAGGAAGACTGACACAGTTTGATGATGGCGAGGACCCAGTTAAGGCGGCAGATGAATGCTATGGACTGATCTTCAGTCTTTATACTAAGTACGTTAATCCAGAAACTAAACTGGATATATAGCGAAAGGAGTTAGGAATGAGCAACTATACACCAAAACTTGAATGGGCTAAGGAATGGCTTAAGGAAACTAAGAAGCCTTACATCAATGGCCAGTTTATCGAACCACACGGTCCAGTAATGGAATCAATCAACCCTGCAACTTGCGAAGTTATCGGACACATCGCAACTTGCACAGAAGAAGACGTTAACGCAGCAGTAGCTGCAGCTAGAGAAGCATTCGACAACGGTCCTTGGACAAAGGGCATCAGCCACAAGGAGAGAGGCGTTATCATGCGCAAGATGGCACAGGTTATCAGAGATCACGTTGAAGAAATCGCTACTCTCGAAGCACTGGATAATGGTAAGACATTCCCAGAAGGTGTTGAAGATACAATCAACGTAGCAGACTTCCTGGACTACTATTCAGGTTGGGCTGACAAGTACTATGGCGAAGTTAACCCAGTAGGTGGCGACTTCATGTCATACACAGTTCGTGAACCTATCGGTGTTTGCGGATGTATCGTTCCTTGGAACTATCCAATGGACATGGCTGGATACAAGATGGGTCCTGCTCTTGCAATGAGAAACACTATCGTATTCAAGTCATCAAGCAGCACAATGCTGTCAATGCTTAGAACAACAGAGCTGTTCCACGAAGCAGGTCTGCTTCCTCCAGGCGTATTCAACCTGATCACAGGTCCTGGTAGAATCGGTACTTACCTGACTAAGCACATGGACGTAGACAAGATCGCATTCACAGGTTCAACAGAAGTTGGCCTCCAGCTGATCCACGACTCAGCAGATTCAAACATGAAGCACGTTTCACTGGAACTGGGCGGCAAGTCCCCTAACATCATCTTCGATGACTATCCAGATCTTGACTGGGCTATCGAGAGATCATTCGTAGCAATGTTCTACGGTAAGGGCGAGAAGTGCTCAGAACCTACTAGACTTCTTGTTCAGAGAACAATTTATGACAGAGTTCTTGAAGGTCTCGTAGACTACGCTAACAAGAACTGGAAGGTTGGCGACCCATTCGACCCAACAGTAACTCAGGGCGCACAGGTTAACAAGGCGCAGTTCGATAGAATCATGAACTACATCGAAATCGGTAAGGAAGAAGGCGCTAGACTGATCCTCGGTGGTGACAGAAACGTTGAAGGAACAAACGCTAACGGTTACTTCATTAACCCAACAATCTTCGCAGACTGTACAAACGACATGAGAATCTGCCAGGAAGAAATCTTCGGACCTGTTCTCGCAGTAATCCCATTCGACACTGAAGAAGAAGCTGTTGCAATCGCTAACGATACAACTTATGGCCTTGGCGCAGGTTTCTGGACTGGCGACGTTTCAAGAACTCAGAGAGTTGCTAACCAGCTGCAGGCAGGACAGATCTTCATCAACAAGTATGGTTGCTATGAACATACAAGCCCATTCGGCGGCTACAAGATGAGTGGCTGGGGAATGGAATGCGGACACCTTTCACTTGACCTCTACACTAAGAGAAAGTCAATCTGGTACGCATATTAATAGAAATCCAGGGTGTCAGTGCCTTGGCACTGACACCAGAACATTTATATGAGCATTATTCTTTATGTATAAGAAATAGGAGAAACGACTATGAAAATGAAAGCAGCTGTAATGGAAGCAGTAAATCAGCCATTAGTTATCAAGGAAATGGAACTGGACGAACCTAAGTCAAACGAAGTACTGGTTAAGATCCTGGCTACAGCAGTATGTCACAGTGACCTTAACGGTCTTGAAGACGATACAGCTCCACTGCCAATGATCCTCGGTCACGAAGCTTGCGGTCTTGTTGTTAAGACTGGTGACAGCGTTAAGACTTGTAAGGTTGGCGATAAGGTTGTTCACAGCTGGGACCCAGCATGTGGAACTTGCCCATACTGCAGAACTGGTAAGACTCACCTTCGCGAATCAGCATTCGGTCCAATGTGCGGTGGTACTCTTCTTGATGACACTTCAAGACTTCACACAACTGATGGTGGTGACGCATATCACTACTCACTGCTCTCAACATTTGCTGAATATACAGTAGTTCCAGCTATGAGCTGCGTTCCTGTACCTGACGATATGCCAGCTGCACAGGCTTGCATGATCGGTTGCGGCGTTGCAACAGGTTACGGTGCTGCAGTTAAGGCTGCTAAGGTTGAACCTGGTTCATCAGTAGCAGTATTTGGTCTTGGCGGCGTTGGTACTAACGCAATCCAGGGCGCTAAGCTGGCAGGCGCAAGCACAATCATCGCTTGCGACATCAAGGACAAGAACCTTGAGAAGGCTAAGGAATATGGTGCAACTCACACTGTAAATACACTTAAGGTTAACGCTCCAGAAGCAATCGCAGAGATTTGCGAAGGTATCGGTTGTGACTACGCTATCGACTGTACTGGCAACACTATGGTTGGTGCTATGGCTTACGAAAGTATCCGTAAGGGCGGCACAGCAGTTGTTATCGGCGCATACCCTGGCGACGGCAAGCTGACTCTTCCTGCAGGTGGCTTCCACAGAACAGCTAAGGTTCTGAGAGGTTCATTCTACGGCGACGTTAACCCATTCGACGATTTCCCTAAGATTGCACAGATGTACATGGATGGCAAGTATGACCTTGACAGCCTGATCATCGAGAAGATCGACCTGGAAGACATCAACAAGGCATTCGATGCGTTCCACGATCCTAACGGCAACAACATGGGTAGATACATCATCACTTTTGAAGAATAAAATATTTCAGACAGAATAGCATTAGACTAGAGGAGAAATGATGGAGACTGAAATTCTGTACGGGGAACAAACCATACTTACAGCCAAGAACATGACGTTCACTGACTGGAAGTTGAAACATTTCCCGGAATTTATAGATGCAGCTCTGAATATCAAGGCAGCTTGTGCGATAGCTAACTATCGCGCAGGACTGCTTAGCGAAGAGAAGAAGGATGCCATCGTAGCAGCTTGTGAAGAACTGAGATTGGGCAAGTACCGTAGTCAGTTCATCGTAGACGTATTCCACGGCGGCGGCGGAATCGGCATCAATATGAACTTTAATGAAGTAATTGCCAACAAGGCCGGACACGGTGTGAAGGCTGTTGACGATGTTAATATGTCACAGTCAACTTCAGACTTCTGCCATACTGCAATGCGTGTTGCGCTTATATATAGCTCAAGATCACTGCTTAGAGTTCTGAAGCACTTATCAGAAACAGTTGGCGAGAAGATAAAAGAATTCGAGCCATACACAACAATTGCCAGAACATGCTGGCAGGATGGAATGCAGGTTCCTGCAGATTCCATTCTCATTGGACTTCAGATGGCACTGGACAAGAAAATAGAAACATTCGAATCAGTTATCTCAGATCTTTATTGGGAGAACATGGGATACACAGTTATCGGAACTGGTACAGGCGCACCTCAGGAATATAAGGATGAAATCGAACAGGCACTGGTTGATTATCTCAAGCTGCCTCTTAAGATTACTCAGAGACCTTATGTTCATGCCCAGTATCCATATGATCTGGTTGACGTATCATCACAGATCAAGATGATTTCAGGTATCCTGGCTAAGTTTGCCAAGGACGTTCGTATCCTGACATCAGGTCCAGAAACTGGCCTGCATGAATGGGATATCCCAGCAGTTCAGAAGGGTTCATCATTCTTCCCTGGTAAAGTTAATCCGGTAGTTCCTGAAGCTATGATTCAGTGTGACCTGCTCATTTCATGTCATGACTCAGTTATGCAAAATGCATTATCAATGGGTGAAATGCACCTCAATGTATGGGAAGAGCTTATGGGCTTCCTGCTTCTTGAGAATGTACGTTGGCTTAGACGTGCAGCAAGAAAATTTGATGAAACTTGCGTATCAGGAATTGCATTAAATCACGAAGTGATCGAGAAGTACGCTAACGCAGGCATTCCACTTATCGTTAAGTATAAGGAAGAGTATGGTTACGAGAGACTTTCTGACAGAATCAAGAAGGAAGGACTCAAAGAAGTTGTAGCATCTTTAAAAGAGAATAAATAATAGGAGAATAGTAATGGATTATGCAAAGGAATCCCTGAGACTTCACGAAGAGTGGAAGGGTAAAATCGAAGTAGTAGCAACAGTTCCTGTAGAATCAAAGGACGATCTGTCATTAGCATATACACCAGGCGTTGCACAGCCATGCCTCGAAATCCAGAAGGATATCGATAAGAGCTATGAACTTACAAGAAGACATAACATGTGCGCTGTAATCACTGACGGTTCAGCAGTACTGGGTCTCGGTGATATCGGTCCAGAAGCAGGCATGCCTGTAATGGAAGGTAAGTGCGTACTGTTTAAGGCATTTGGTGATGTTGACGCATTCCCACTTTGCATTAAGACTAAGGACGTTGACGAATTCGTAAACGCTGTATACCTCACATCAGGATCATTTGGCGGAATCAACCTGGAAGATATCTCAGCTCCAAGATGTTTCGAAATCGAACGTAAGCTGAAGGAAAAGTGCGACATTCCTATCTTCCACGATGACCAGCACGGTACTGCAGTAATCACACTGGCAGGCCTGACTAACGCTCTTAAGCTGGTTGGCAAGAAGATGGACGAAATCAAGGTTGTAACTTCAGGCGCAGGCGCTGCAGCTATCGCAATCGTTAAGCTGCTTCTGTCAGCAGGAGTTAAGAACGTAATCATGTGCGACCGTAAGGGCGCTATCTATAAGGGCAGAGAAGGCCTCAACTGGATCAAGGAAGAAATGGCAGAAGTAACTAACCTGGATAAGGTAGAAGGTACTCTGGCAGACGCTATCAAGGGTGCAGACGTATTTATCGGCGTATCAGCTCCTGGTACAGTAACTCAGGAAATGGTTAAGACAATGAACGAAGACGCAATCATCTTCGCGTGTGCTAACCCAACACCTGAAATCTTCCCGGACGATGCTAAGGCAGCAGGTGCAAGAGTAATGGCAACAGGAAGAAGTGACTTCCCTAACCAGATCAATAACGTACTGGCATTCCCTGGTATCTTCAGAGGTACATTCGATGTTAGAGCTACTGACATCAATGAAGAAATGAAGGTTGCTGCTGCTAAGGCACTGGCTTCACTGATTTCAGACGAAGAACTTTCAGAAGACTATATCATCCCTAAGGCATTCGACAAGAGAGTAGGTCCTGCAGTTGCTAAGGCTGTTGCAGAAGCTGCTATCGCTAGCGGAGTTGCTAAGATTACTGAATGATTTTGGACATAAGTCATAATGAATAAAGAATAAAGAAAAAAGGAACAGTTTAACTGTTCCTTTTTTCTTTAGCGTTTGCATTTGCATTATTTTATCTACTATTCGAAGATCTCATATGATTTCTTGAGTACCTCTTCGTTAGCATCTTGAATCATTTCGTATACAGGCATCATCTTCTTGTAGATTTCATGTGCTTCTGGGTTAGGTTCGAATGTGTCTGTAATTCTTACCATGTTCTCAACAGCTGTGTCGAAGTCAGGATAAACTTCTGCAGCTACTGCAGCGCAGATTGCTGAACCAAGACCAGCAGCTCCGTTAACTTCGTTTCTAACAGTCTTAACGTTGAATACGTCTGCCAGAATCTGCATGAACAGGTCGCTGCTTGAGCCACCGCCAGTGATGATAACCTTATCGATGTTAGCGCCAAGTTCATCAGTCATGTTGAAGATGTGCTTTCTCATTGTCATTGCAACACCTTCAAGAAGTGAACGATACATGTGAGCTCTCTTATGACGACCGTCGAAACCGATCATGATGCCCTTGCGATGTCTTGCATCAACAGGAGCCAGCCAGTTAAGAACTGTCATGAGACCGTCGCTGCCTACAGGAGCTTCCATTGCTTCGATGCCCAGGTATTCTTCTGGAGACATACCCTTCTCCTTAGCGATGTTAGCATAACCTTCGCCCAGAACGTCTCTGAACCAGCTGATTGTCCACATACCTCTTCTGATACCGTCTGAGTCATAGAGGTATCTGTTAGGGATGCTTGAGAACTTAGGCCAGTAGTATGATGTGTTCTTAGCGTTCTCGTGACCTTCCATCATAGCGGCTGTATATGTACCAAGTGATAAGCAAACTGTATCGTTACCGATGCAGCCTGTACCAAGGCCTTCAACTGCCTTGTCGTTAGCTGTTGCTACTACAGGAACGCCTACTGGCAGACCAGTTGCAACTGCAGCTTCTTCTGTAACGTAGCCCAGTACGTCGCCTGGCATTACCAGGTCAAACAGCATTTCTCTAGGCATACCGTTAGCTTCGTAGTCAGCTTCGTTATCTGACCACTTCCAGTTGTCTACGTCGATTGGCCAGCCGCCTTCATAGATTGAAACGCTGTCCTTCTTCTCGCCAGTGAGACGGTGAGTGATGTAACCTGATGAACCTACGATGTATGCACATTCGTCGTTGCTGAAATCGTAAGGCTGTGAAACTCTGATGTCCATCCAGCTGAGTGCTGGCTGAGCCAGAGTGCCGTCTGCCTTCAGGTAAGCTCTGCAGTATCTGATTGTGCAAAGGCCGCTGCCCAGGATATCTTCAGGATTTCCTTCGAACTTAGCCATGCACTTCTTTGATGCTTCGCAGATTGCTGTCCACCAGTCGTCGTCTGGATGTTCAACATAACCTGGCTTAGGTAAGTTGTAAGGACGGAGCGGATGCTTGCCCTCACAAACGATATGACCTTCAGTATCAAAAATAGTAATCTTCGCGCTCTGAGAACCTTCGTCGATTCCCATAAGATATTTCTTGCTCATTTATATAACTCCTGAAACTAGTCTGAATTAACGAACGAGGTAGCCGCCATCAACTACGAGAACGTGACCGTTAACATACTGTGCAGCGTGTGAAGCCAGGTATACAACAGCACCCATCAGATCCTGTCTCTGTCCCCATCTGTCCATTGGAACGTGCTTCTTGATTGTGATGTACTTCTCGTCTTCTTCGTTACCTGAACCTGTACCAGCAGTCATAGCTGTCTGGAAGTATCCAGGAGCAATACCATTTACTGTGATTCCGTACTGACCAAGTTCGTCAGCATAAGCCTTAGTCAGACCCATGAGACCAGCCTTCATTGCTGCGTACGCAGGTGAGCCAAGGCCGCCCAGGAATGAGAACAGTGAGCAGATGTTGATGATTCTGCCGCTCTTCTGAGGAATCATATATCTAGCAACTTCGTGGCTGAGATCGAATGCGCCTGTCAGGTTGATGTCGATCATTGGGTCCCACTTGTCTCTGCCGAATTCAAGAACATCGTCGATAAGGCAGATGCCTGCGCAGTTAACGAGAATGTCGATGCTTCCTAAAGTTTCAGCACACTTGTCAGCAGCCTGAACGCAAAGCTCATGGTCTCTGATGTCGCCCAGCATGAATTCGTATCTAACGCCGCAACCTTCGATCAGTTCTCTTGTTGTGCCGTCATCGTCTACTGCTGCGAAGCAGAAGATGTTAGCGCCAGCCTTAGCCAGTGCCAGTGCGAATGTCTGACCCAGACCGCTGTTACCGCCAGTAACGATAGCGTTCTTACCCTTAAGTGAGAAAAAGTCCATGCTGAAATCATTGATGTCGTAACCCATTTCATACCTCCGAAAAAATAAAATTACATAAATAATAACAATTTTCGCCGTAAAAATAAAAATAGAGACATAGCACTCTCAATTTACGGCACTCTAAATACACGTAAATTACTGCTATCTCTCCTTATCTCTGCAATAATTGTATAGATGATAACATTTATTGGATTGTTTGTCAATCAGTACAATATAGAGTAAAAATCGGAAAATTATAGTAAATTTCAGAAATTTGTAGTAAAAATCAGAAAGTTTGTGTTTTGAGGCAGATACAAGATTGACAGATATTATGTTCGTTGGTAAAATTAACGTACGTGAACATAGCTAGAGAAATTAGAGAGTAGCTTCGCGCACTTTTTGTCGTGCGCAAAAGCTGCTTTTTTTTAGTTTAAAAAAGCAGTTACATTATTTATTTTCGAAGTTTCGCCTGCCGGCGAAAAGTCCAACGACTATATGGAGGGAAAACATGGCAATTTCAAGAGAACAGATCGTTGCAGAACTGAAGAACATTCTCAGAGAAGAACAGGTTGTAACAGACGAAAAGGTACTGAAGGAGAGCAGCAGAGACAGATACAGAAAGTACGAACAGTGCATGGAAGTTTACACTCAGCCAATCCCAGCTGCAGTAGTATTCGCAGAAAGCACAGAAGACGTTGCAGCTATTCTGAAGTTTGCTGATGAAAATGGTGTTAACTGCGTAGCAAGAACTGGTCAGTCAGCAATCGAAGGCGGCCTGGAAACAGCAGTAGAAAACTCAATCGTTATCGACGGTACTAGAATGAACAAGGTTATCGAAGTTAACGAAACTAACATGCAGGTTACTTGTCAGTGTGGTGTTCCACTCGAATCACTGGAAGACAGCCTTAGAGAAATGGGTCTGACAACTGCACATTCACCACAGTCAAAGCCACTGGCTCAGATGGGTGGTCTGGTAGCAACAAGATCAATCGGACAGTTCTCAACACTGTACGGTGGTATTGAAGATATGATTGTAGGTCTGGAAGTAGTATTCCCAGGCGGTAAGGTTTGCAGAATCAAGAACGTTCCTAGAAGATCAGTAGGTCCTGACATCAGACACATCGTTCTGGGTAACGAAGGCGCTCTTTGCTTCATCACAGAAGTAACAGTTAAGGTATTCAAGTATCAGCCAGAAAACAACATTTACATGGGTTACAAGATTGACAACATGACTCAGGGCTTCGGCGTTCTCCGTCAGGTTATGGTAGACGGCTACAAGCCATCAATCGCTAGACTGTATGACGTAGCTGACGCTGCAATGCACTTCGACTGGTCAGATGGCAAGTGCGTAATCATCTTCATGGCAGAAGGTCCTGCAGCAATCACTAAGGCAACTGCAGCTGGTATCGAAGAAATCATCGCAGGCGTTCCTGGCGCTGAGAAGGTAGATCCAGCAATCATCGAAAAGTGGTTCAACAGACTCAACTGGGGTCCTGCTCAGATTGCAGAAGAAAGAGAAGAAATCATCGCAACTCAGAACATCGGTATCACAACTGAAATCTCAGGATGCTGGGATTGCATCAACGATATCTATGACGAAGTAATGGATAGAATGGTTAAGGAAGTTCCAGATCTGACTATGATCGGTGGTCACACATCACACTCATACCAGAACGGTACTAACGTATACTTCACTTACTACTACAATGTAGTTGACTGTGCACCAGAAGATGAAATCAACAAGTACCACAACCTGATCAACAAGATCATCTGCGAATCAGCAGTTAAGTTCGGTGGTTCAATTGCTCATCACCACGGTCTTGGTAAGGCAAGAGCTCACATGGTATGGGAAGAATACGGCACTTCATTCTACATGCTGGAAACTCTGAAGAAGTCATTCGACCCTAACGGAATCATGAACATGGGTACACTGATTCCTATCAAGCACAACTTCGACGATCCTTGGAACTTCTAAGGAAACCAATATTTTGCATCTAACCTTTAATAGGGTAAGAATGGATAGAGAATAATGATTAGAATCGTTAACTGTTTTAAAATTGAACCTGAACTTGATAAGGTGACAAATGAGGAATGGGCAGAAGCTGCTCAGAATGGGCAGATTGACCTGAGTTTTCTTAAGTCACGAATCAACTTGCAGGATGAAGGTGCACTGGAGCTTGCTCTTAAGTTTAAGGATGCAGCGGCTAGTGCAGGTGAAGAATGCCAGTTATCAGCAATAAGTGCAGGAAGCAAGACAGTTAACAACACTCTTCAGACTTTGGCTGCTCTTGGATATACTTCAACTGACAGAATCGTCTGGGGAGAAGAGTTCTCACCTGTGAGAACTGCTCGAGTAATTGCAGATGCAATACTTGATAAAGAAGAACAGGATATGATTATTTGTGGTGGTCAGAGCGGTACAGGTAGTAATCGCTCTGTACCACTGCTAATAAGTGAGATGCTTGGAATTCCTTGCATCACAGCAGTCACAGAGTTCACTTATGTTAATGATAAGGAGGTCAAGGTGACTTATAGCCGTGATGATATGGAGATTACTGAAGTAGTTTCAATGCCATTTGTAATGGCGATTGGAGACGTTCAGAAGGCTTTTCTCAGGGTTCCAACACTCATGCAGAGAATGGCAAGTATGTCACAGCCGGTAGGAGAAATCAATCCAGAATGTAATGCCCAGGAGGGTGCTACACTTAAGGGGTTCAGATATCTGGATCAGAGCAGAAATGGGGAACTGATTGATGGAAGTAATCCGGTAGATGCGGCACAGATTATTCTGGATAGACTGAAGGAAGAAGGCGTGGTGAAGTAATGAAGATATTTGCAATCATCAACGGCTCAAGCCAGGACAGAATAAGCCAGCGAAACAATGTGGCTGCTTACTTTAACTCAAATGAAATAAACTTGGATGACGTAGAAGTCCTTGAATTATCAGGCGAGCCGTCCCAGTATAGTGCAGACGCTGCATTAGAACTTCTGGTAGAAGAATGTCAGGGGGCTGATTTAATAGTTTTCCCAGGCAACGATTCAGGAAGTGAGCTTGCAGTTAGACTTGCGGCTAGAACAGGCGGAAGCTCTTTGACAGCTGTCTTAGAGACTACGTTAGACAATATGACATTAACGGCAACCAAGAAGGTGTACGCAGGAAATCTTCTGGCAGATTATAGCATGGAGAAGAAACCATGGTGCATAAGTGTTGACCGTAGTCTGGAAATGGAAGAAAATTTGGAGAATGCCAAGATGAGAGTTTTGGA
>JAGHTQ010000015.1 GCA_018065295.1 Candidatus Colimonas fimequi
GAATTGAGATGATTCATGACAAGGGATGCAAGGTTGCTCTTTCATATCATGACTTCGACGGTATGCCTGAAGCCCAGGACATCGTTAGACTGATTATGGGCATGGCTGGCTATGGGGCTGACATGTTCAAGGTGGCAGCAATGTCACATTCCAAGGAGGACTCCACTGCTTTGCTTAAGGCAACTGCTTACCTGACTAAGAAGGAAATTGGTCCGGTAGTAACAATGGCAATGGGTCCTGAAGGCGTCATCACTAGAATCGTTGGCGGTAAGTACGGTTCAGTAATGACATTCGCCTCAGTAGGCCAGGCATCAGCGCCGGGACAGATCAGCGCTGATATCATGAAGAAGAAATTAGACGAATTTTACGGAGAATAGAAGTGGCAGAGTTCATCAAGGTAACTAATCTGACATTTGAATATGAGAAGGAAGACGGCGAGAAGTTCAGAGCCATCGATAACATAAGCTTCACAGTAGAGAAGGGAAGTTTCACTGCAGTTATCGGACAGAACGGTTCTGGTAAGTCAACACTTGCTAGAAACCTTAACGGCCTTCTGGTGCCAACATCAGGTCAGATTCTGGTTGATGGACTTGTTACTGCAGACGATGATAAGCTTTGGGACATCAGGAAGAAGGTTGCGATGGTATTCCAGAATCCTGACAACCAGATCGTATCATCAATCGTTGAAGACGATGTTGCCTTCGGTCCTGAGAATCTGGGTGTAGATCCAGAGGAAATCAGAAGACGAGTTGACAGTGCCCTTAAGCAGGTTGATATGTATCACCTGAAGGATAAGGGGCCTCACCAGCTGAGCGGCGGACAGAAGCAGAGAGTTGCTATTGCAGGAGCTGTAGCAATGCTTCCAGAGTGCATCGTTTTTGACGAGCCAACAGCAATGCTGGACCCTAAGGGCCGCAGAGAAGTTCTGGGAATTATCAAGGAACTTAACGCGCAGGGAATCACAACGATCCTTATCACTCACTTCATGGAAGAAGCGGCGCAGGCAGATAAGATCGTTGTAATGAATAACGGCGTTGTTGAACTTGTAGGCACTCCTCTTGAAGTTTTCAAAGAAGCGGATGTGCTGAGAGAATTAAGCCTTGGAGTTCCACCGGTAGTGGAACTGGCTGAGAAATTAAGAGCACGCGGCATTGACGTGCCAGAAGACATAATCGAAGAAGACGAACTTGTGAGGTTTATATGTCAATAGAGGTTAAGAATCTAAGCTACATATACAACGAGGGATTCCCAGGAGAATCTCTTGCTCTCGATGACGTTAGCTTCGCAGCCCTGGATGGGGAACTGGTGGGTATCATCGGACATACAGGATCCGGCAAGTCCACCCTTCTCCAGCAGCTTAACGGACTGCTTAGACCTAAATCGGGAACAATAATTGTAGGCGATACCAATATCACTGACAGCAAGACATCCATGCTCAGCGTTCGTCGCACTATCGGACTGGTGTTCCAGTATCCTGAGTATCAGCTCTTCGAAGAGACTGTAGCCAAGGACGTAGCGTACGGTCCTGGAAACCTTGGTCTTGAACAGGAAGAAATCGATGCTCGCGTTCGCGAGGCCATCGAGATGGTAGGCCTTGACTATGATGAGGTTAAGAACAAGTCACCTTTTGAATTATCAGGTGGACAGAAGAGAAGAGTAGCCATCGCTGGCGTTATCGCCATGAAGCCACAGGTACTCATTCTGGACGAGCCGACTGCAGGATTAAATCCTAAGGCTCACGACGATATCCTCCAGATGGTTGAAACTATTCACCAGAAGGAAGGCAACATCGTAATTCTGGTATCACATAACATGGACGACATCGCAGCTATGGCCGATAGAGTTCTTGTTATGGATCACGGTAAACTGATAATGAACGGAAGTCCTCAGGAAGTTTTCGCAAGGCGGGAAGAACTTGCATCCATCGGCCTTGCAGTTCCAGCGGCAACTGAGATCCTTGGAAGACTCAAGGACGCAGGACTTAACGTAGAAGCAGACTGTCTGACTCTTGATGAAGCGGCAGACAGAATCGCTGCAGCACTTAAATAACGACTAGAAGATAAGTTAGAGGAACAGCTAATGATAAGAGACATCACTCTGGGACAATACTATCCAGGAAGTTCATGGATTCACAGACTTGATCCAAGAACTAAGATAATTGCCACACTGGTATTCATCGTGGCGATTTTTGTGGTGCCTGATTTCATTGGCTTCGCCATTTCATTTGTAGTTCTGGCTCTGATTATAGGAATATCCAAGGTGCCACTTAAGTTCATCTTAAGAGGTCTTAAGCCGGTATTCTTCATAATACTGCTCACCTTCATCCTGAATATGTTCATGATTCCAGGTGAGACTCTTGTGAAACTGGGATTCCTGACAATCACAAGACAGGGACTGCACACTGCAGTATTTATGGGGCTCAGACTCATATTCCTCATTCTGGGAGCATCAATGCTGACCCTGACAACTAAGCCTATCAACCTGACAGACGGCATCGAGTCACTGCTCAGCCCATTTAAGAAGGTTGGCCTGCCAGCTCACGATCTGGCGATGATGATGACAATTGCTCTTCGTTTCATTCCAACTCTTCTTGAAGAGACAGACAAGATTATGAAGGCCCAGCAGGCAAGAGGCGCAGACTTCGAGACTGGCAATATCCTTAGACGTGCTATGGCCCTCATCCCAATTCTGGTGCCACTGTTCATCAGCGCATTCAGAATCGCTCAGGACCTGGCAATGGCTATGGAATCAAGATGCTACGGGGGCAACATGGCGAGAACTAGAATGAATGCCATGAAGATGGGTAGTAACGATATCATGGGATTCGTCCTCATGGCCCTTTATCTGGGTATCACTATCGCAGAACGCATTTTCATGTAAAGTTTGACGGATACATTAAATAGTTAAATAGACGGTAATTTTATGAGACAGAGAAAAGTTAAAGACCTGGACCTTAAGCTGGCACAGTGCTCAGATCTCTTAGTGGAGAATCCGGATCCTGCGGGCTGGAATGAGCACTTCGGTCGCGAGGCAGACCTTTATGTGGAAGTTGGCTGCGGTAAGGGTGATTTCATAATAAAAAAGGCCATGGATAATCCCGATAGCAACTTCGTAGCTATCGAGGGTCAGGGGACTGTAGTCCTTAGAGCCATGGAGAAAGTGCGTGAACTTGAAGGGACTGGCACGCCAGTGACGAATCTCAGATTCATGTGCGCTTTTGTTAACGACATGAGGGAGTTTTTTGAGGAAGGGTCTCTCGCGGGAATATATCTGAACTTCAGTGACCCGTGGCCAAAGGCAAGACACAATAAGAGACGTCTTACTTACAGGGGCCGCCTTGAGAACTACGCGAAGGTTTTAGTAGCGGAAGGATTCCTGGAGTTTAAGACTGATAACGATGGGCTCTATGACTTCACACTTGAAGAAATAGAGGCTGTGGATTATGATATAATTGAGAAAACTCGTGATTTGCATGCAAGTCAGTACGAATCAAGGCTGACAATGACAGAGTACGAGAAGAAGTTCAAGGCCAATGGCAAGAACATTAATTATGTTAAGATAAAATCGAGAAAAGGACAAACCGGAGGTAATAAAATGATTTTAGCAAGACAGAACGGTAGAGTAATTCCTAAGGAAGACATTAACTTCGCAACAAGCAGAAGAGCTAACGCTATGAAGGCTGAAGTTGGTGCTGACAAGGTTATCAACGCTACTATCGGTACACTTATGGATGACGAAGGTAAGCTGATCGTTCTTTCATCAGTAAACGACGTATTCCAGACACTGGAGCCAGGCGACTATGCTGCATACGCACCAATCGGTGGTATTCCTGAATTCAAGGAAGCTGCTAAGAAGGCTGCATTCGGTTCATATGTTCCTAAGGCATTCACAGAAGTATGTGCAACTCCAGGTGGTACAGGATCCCTGAGAAACTCAATCGCTAACTACTCAGAACCAGGCGATGCAGTTATGACAACTGACTGGTGCTGGGGCCCATATAAGACTATCGCTGGCGAAATCGGAAGAACAGTAAGATTCTTCGAACTGTTTGATGCTAACAGACAGTTCAACACAGCTTCATTTAAGGAAACTGCTACTGACATTCTGGCTAACCAGAACAGCATCGTTATCATCCTGAACACTCCAGCTCATAACCCAACTGGTTACTCACTGACACTGGAAGACTGGGACAACGTAGTTGCTGTACTGACAGAACTGGCGGCAACTGGCAAGACTATCTGCCTGGTAGTAGACATGGCTTACATCGACTTCGCTGGTGACGAAGAAGAATACAGACAGTTCCTGCCTAAGCTGGACACTATGCCTGAGAACGTACTGCCAATTATCGCATACAGTGCTTCTAAGACTTACACTCTCTATGGTGCAAGATGTGGAGCTATGATTTGCATGGCTAAGACTCAGGAAATCGCTGACGAATTCAAGCAGGTTACTGAATTCTCATCAAGAGGTTCATGGTCAAACGGTAACAGAGCTGCACAGGTTATGATCAGCAAGATCTACTCAGACGAAGCACTCCTTGCTAAGGTTTCAGAAGAAAGAGCTTACTACAGAGATATGCTCCTTGCTAGAGGTAAGGCATTCGAAGAAGAAGCTAACAAGATCGGTCTTGAAATCGTACCATTTGATGCTGGTTTCTTCGCATCAGTTCCATGTGACAACCCAATGGACGCTTATGAGAAGTTAGCACAGGAAGGCGCATTCCTGATTCCACTGGCTAAGGGCCTGAGAATCTCAATCGCTTCAATCTCAGAAGAGAAGTGCCGTAAGCTGCCTGCAATGATTAAGGCTGCAATTGAATAATAGGAATTGCGAGGGTCAATCCTTCAGGTTTGACTCCGCTCCGATTATCGAACGTTGTGGAGCTGACGCTGGTGCGCCAGCTCTTTTTTTGCGCTGGGCGCAGATTGGTTATTGACAAATATTTCCAATTCGGTTAATATGTCAATGGAGACGATAATAATTTGGGACTGGAGCGGGAAGGTCCACAAATGCAAAATACACATAATGGCGAAAACGGATACGGTATCACATTTGACATTATTGAGCACATCGGTGTTCTCGCTACTTTTCCTACAGGATGGAGAAGAGAAATTAATTTAGTCAGCTGGAATGGAGCGGCTGGCAAGTACGACATTAGAGACTCGGATCCATCTCATAGCAGTATGTCCAAGGGACTTACTTTCAAAGAAAACGAGATGAGACTCCTCCTCGACCTGATGCGCCGAAGAAGCAGAGGCTACGGCCAGCGAAGAGGGGCCGGGGCCGAGGCTCACATGGGGCAGCAGATTCAGGAGGAGATCCAGGTAGCCGAGCCTGAGGCGGCAGGCGGTAGCCTGGCGGACGAAGGCGCAGGCGAAAACACAGAATGCGAAGGCGTTCCAGTAGAGGAGCTGGATGGGGAACTTTGCATGAACGAAGCCGAAGGGTTTTAGAAGGTGGCGCGATGTTAAATCGCGCCCTTTTTTTATTGTGAGAACGGGCGCGTATGATATAATTATTATGTACATGTAACTGGCTTGAAGAAAGGTGAGATAACATGGCGAAAGAGATAACAGATATTAGAGAATATCAGCGTACGCTGACACTGATTTTCCTTAAGGCAGCGAAGAACGTTCTTGGCGATGCCAGGGTTAGAGTTCAGAACCCACAGAACAAGGCAATATTCGCAGACGTTGAGGGAATGGATGAACTGACAACAAATCAGGTCAACACTATTCGTGGTCTCATGGAGGAATACATTAAGCGCGATATGCCAATCGAGATGGTAATGTATGAGCGCGAGGAGTTAAAGGAGAAGCTGACTAGTCTTGGCTATACTGAGAAGGTAAGACTCATGGACCGTGCCAAGGGTATTGGCAAGGTGCCCGTATTCCAGCTTGGCGACTATATGAACTTCTTTTATGGCACCATGGCGCCATCAACAGGAAGTGTTAAGCTTTTTGACCTGAAGAAATATAAGAGGGGAGTTCTCATCAGATTCCCTGATCCTGATGATATGACAAGATTCCCTGAATATAGAGATGACGAGAAACTTTATGATGCTTTCCTTGAAGCGGAGCAGTGGAACGATCTTCTGGGTATTTCATATCTGGCAGATCTTAACGATAAAATTCTCAGCGGCAATGTTCGTGACATGATCCTTCTTTCGGAAGCTCTTCACGAGAAGAAGATTGCCGAGATCGCAGACGAAGTCAAGAAGAGTGGCAGGAAGATTGTTCTCATCGCAGGTCCATCATCTTCTGGTAAGACAAGCTTCGCTAACAGACTTTGCATACAGCTGAGAGTTATCGGCATGAAGCCCCTGTACATGGGAACTGACGA
>JAGHTQ010000029.1 GCA_018065295.1 Candidatus Colimonas fimequi
AACCCATCAGCGGCCGATGAAGAGGCCGTTAAGGTTGCCGAAGGCAAGGAAATTCTGGGTAAGATCATGGCGTCAGATTTCGTGATTACTTTGGAAATCAAGTGTAAATCTCTCAGATCTGAGCAGCTGGCGGACAAGATCGCTGACCTGGGACTTCAGGGTAAGAGCACTATCGATTTGATCGTCGGCGGTTCTCTCGGCTTATCTGCAGACGTTAGCAAACGTTCGGATTTCAAGCTGTCATTCTCCGCGATGACATTCCCACACCAGATGATGCGCGTAATTCTTCTGGAACAGGTTTACCGCGCATTTAAGATTAACGCACACGAAAGTTACCACAAATAATAGGCTAGATTATGGGTACAAAACACGTTAGACAATTTCATTTTCCTGATGAGATGGACTCGGCCACAGGCATTAAGAGAATTCACGGGCTCAACTATGCAATTTTTCACCAGGGTGCAATGGCATACGGTGAATACAGCGAGTATATGAAATCTCATGGCTGTGCGTGCTGTACTTTGACTACCATTTTGGGAGCATACGTACCGCACCTTTATGGGATCACTCCCGATAAGACCATCACTGAAATCGAGAAGCACGTTCTTGGCGAAGAGACTTGGGAGGCCAATTACTCTAAGCCTCTTAAGAATCAGATGCCGATTTCATTTATGGGCATCCGTAAGATTATGGATCACTACGGCATCGCTCACAGATTCGTTCCTATGAGAGTACGCGAGAAGGCTCACGAAGACATTGCGGCTCACCTTGAAACCGGTCGTCCTGTTGTCATCGAGACTAGCAAAATCCGCTATCGCGGCAATCTCCCCGCAGCAGTTAACGACAAGAAATTCGCCGGGTCATACCACACAATGCTCATCGTGGGGATCGAGAAGGATAGGGACACAGTATGGGTTACTGACTCTGCTACACGCCCTTGGGCTGGCAAGATGCAGAGACTTAAGAGAGTATCCCTTGAAGAGCTGATCACTTACATGTTCCCTTGCGTGAAACCACACAACAAGCACATGTATTTTCACGGCAGACTTAACAGCGGCGGATACATTCTCATTAAGCAGTATCCTGATAATGATGAACTTGATCACGCATATGAAGATAGAAAAACTCGAGGCTAATGCCTCGAGTTTTTTAGTGTATATGTCAACATATTAGAAAATGTCCTTTAAGACCCGCTTCACATATGTTGGGTTATTTGTCATTCTTGCGATCATGTTCATTGGAACTTCAGGATCGTACATGGATTCAACTGTGATCTTCTCCATCTTGAGACGCTTCTCATCTGGTGTAATCAGATCTTCGTAAACCTTCTCAATCTGTGAGAAATCGTTAGTTCTCATTGCGCTGTTAATAGCGATTGCTGCTGCTTCTGCAGTATCTGCAGCCGCTGTCATGCCATCCTTAAAGAGTGGCATCATAGCGCCAGCGCCATCACCTATTACCAGGAAGCCTTGGTCGTAGCGAAGTCCTGCTGTATTCACATCTCTAAGAGTTCCCTGTTTCCAAGGGGTTGCCTGCTGTGCTCCTAGCATGAGAGCTGCAACTCTGCGGTTGCTCTCGATAAGGTCTGCGAAGATTTCTTCAGCAGTTACCTGACCGCTAGATTCAGGGTCATATACGATACCGATGTTGCAGTATCCTTCTGAAACGCCAGTTTCACCGGAAGGAACGATCCAGTAATAACCGTTAACCAGCTTGCGATGGAATCCGAAGATGCCATATGCGTTATAGCGACCCTTTGCAAGATATTCATCCAGGTTAACGCCTGTGAAATAAGCACGTTCGCCAGCGTAGTAGCCGCTTCTTGTGAATCTCTGCTCCACTTCCTGTGGCTGCGCCATAAGCTCTGGTGTGAGCAGTGACTCAGCACCGTCAGCCAGGATAACCTGACGAGCATAAATCTGGTAGTCAACGCCACGTTCGCGAACGTTCACACCTCTTACTGCCGGGCCATTCTCACTATTCTCAACGATGAGACTGCGCACGCGGCAGCCGTCTCTAAACTCAGTACCGCGTCTGATTGCCACCTGAACCAGCATGCTGTCCAGCTCAAATCTTGGAGCAACGTAGCCTTCAAATGGAATGATGCACTCTGAGCCATTCTCGCCCATAAGGTGAGCGCGTCTGAGGCAAGTGCCGATCTTATCAAGTTCCTCAAAAGCGTTCAGTCTACTGATATGTGTTACAACACCTTCTGTCAGAAGGTCGCCGCACGCCTTGTCGCGAGGGAATATTTCTTTGTCAATGAGGAGCACGTCGACTCCGCTGTTAGCAAGATATGCTGCGCAGATTGATCCGGATATACCAGCTCCGACAATGATTACGTCTCTCTTAATAATCATTTACTCCACCTCCTTGCATGGCATCAGCTCAATTGCACCTTCTGGACAAACCTCACTGCAAAGTCCGCAGCCGATACATCTAGCTCCGTCAATTCTGTGGAACCCCACAGGAATATATCTTGAAGCCTCCTGTCTTGCCTGCTTAGTGCTGAGAAGTCTTGTTCCAACTTCGAAGCCCTTGTCTGCGATGGTTCTTCCTTCCAGAATTTCGTGATCTGGAGTCTCCGGAATTTCCCTCTCATTCATGGTATCTTCTACGTTGAAATCGCCACCGTTAAAGAAGTTCTCAACTGCTACCGCGCCCATGATTCCAGCTGCTACTGAGCCCATATCAAGACCGCCGATTGCAAGCACTCCTTTGATTGGAGTCTGCAAAGCATTATCGGTAATTAATGTACCCTTCTCATCGCCCTTGAGGGCTGGGTCTCTAGCTATAATCGTTGCAGTGTCTGCCTTCTGAGTATCGCCTATTACCAATGTATCGCATGGGATGTTAATAGTAATGTCACGTTCTCTGATGTAAATATCAACGCCTGTTACCTTGCCTAACTCTTCGGTTGCACCCGAGAATTCAGTGCCAGTTACCAGGTTCACGCCCTCTTCAAGTGCGTCCATAATGGCTGCAGTTTTAGCCTGAAGCTGGCCTCTTGAGCATGGGCAAATAAGTGTTACGTCCTTAGTGAAAACCTTGAGTTTTCTTGCTACGTCAACGGCCATTTCGTCGCTACCTGTAACGATAGCCTTCTCACCCAGACTGTTGATCTCAAGTTCACGTGAAAGTCTTGATGCCAGTGAAACCATCTCGAATACGCCCTTAGCATAAACCTTAGGCAGGTCTGGGCGAACGCCCATGCTTTCGCCAACGGCGAAGAGAATAGCTTCGTATCCATCAGCCTTCAGTTCGCTGATTGAAGGCTTGATGCCGCCTGATGCGTTAAGGACAACTGGAATGCCGCTCTTCATGAAGTTCTCAAGTTCTTCTTCCAGTTTGTCAGCGTCTACTCGCTTATCTGTAGCGAACCATCTGTAGCGGCCGCCAAGGCATGGAGTTTTCTCGAAGATTGTTGGGGCATAGCCATTCTTTGCGAGAGAAATGGCAGCAGTAATGCCGGCAACGCCGCCGCCGATAACGGCAACCTTCTTCTTGCTTGCGTAGTCTTCAGCCTCTGTATCGATTAACTTCGGCATGTCTTCTTCCACGCCTGCACCGCGCATGATTGAAACGATGTCTTCAGCTGGAACGATGTCCATCTTGCTGCTTCTGCTGAAGAATCTCTGCTCGTGCTGAGCTCTGACCATGGCGATGTCTTCCTTACGAATTTCTCTAGAGTCAGCGTCAGCGTCAAACTCTGCAGTTCTCTTAGGGAACATGCGTCCTCTGAGAACAGCGTCTACGTTATCTGCTGTCTTGCGGCCTGAAAGCATAGCGCCAACAACTGAGTTGCTGAAGCCAGTGATGTCGCCGCATGCGAACACCTTAGGAAGGCTTGTTCTACCGATCTTGTCAGTCTTGATAACGCCGTCAGGATAGCTCTCGAAAGTGCCAATCTGACTTGCATCAAATCTTCTTCCCACTGCGAACACAACTGTGTCACAGCTAATCTGGAACTCGTCGCCTGCTGCGATAGTCGGAACTTCCTTGCCTTCTTCGTTTGTTCTATATGTTACCTTGCCCAGGTCCATTGAAACCACCTGGCCATTGTTTCTGTTAATTCTCTTAGGTGCAGTCTGTGGGTGGAAGTTGATTCCCTCTGCTACCATGGCGTTGATGTAATCCTCAGGAACGTTCAGTGTATCCAGATCTTCCAAAGCAACGCAGGTAACTTCCTTGCCCTTACGGGCAATAGTTCTTGAAACGTCAACAGCGAATCTGCCGCCGCCGATTACAACAACCTTCTCACCTACGGCTGTGAATTCATTCTCAGGCTCCAAGTTGATTGTGCGGAGCACGGACACGCCATCAAGGACCATGTCACCATCAGTGCCTTCAAAGTTAAGGATTGCTCCCTTCGATGCTCCCGTTGCAACGATGACTGCATCGAACTGATCAGACAGTTCCTCCAGTGTTACGTCGATGCCAACCTTAACGCCAGTTCTTACTTCGATATCATCTGTGATCACTCTTGCGATATCAGCATCCATCATGTCCTTATCCAGTCTGAATCCTGGAATACCCCAAGCCATTGAACCGCCAAGGGTTTCATCTGCTTCGATGATAGTGACTCTATAACCCTTAGATGCCAGACCGTTTGCTGCTGCAATACCGGCAGGACCACCGCCGATGATGGCAATCTTCTCGTCATATTTAATCTTATAGCTGCATGGCTTAGCCTCATGCTTATCGATGATGTATCTCTCAAGAGCACGCACATTAACCGGTGCTCCCAGGAGCATGGATCTTCTATCTGCTCTTTGACAGTACTGGTCGCATACTGCTGCACATGTTGCTGCCATAGGGTTCTTGCTATAGAGATACTCTGCAGCCTCGCGAATTCTGCCAGCCTTGATATATGATGTCAGCACCTGTGGAACGATTCCCAGGGGACATCCATCTGATGACATGGGAGCATTGTCGCTGAGGATAAGTCCTTCCACAGGACGTTCACCTTCGCCAATTGCACCCACTGGACATGTGTGACTGCAGCTATCACAGTTAACGCACTTGCTCTCTGCGATTACAGCCTCAAGTCTCTTGTCCATGTTTAATGTAAGATTCATTATATCCTCCTAGATAAACTCAACTGTCTTGAGATCTTCACTAAGTCTAATACAAAGTTCTTCTGGGAGCACGCTCTCCAGCATCTGGATAACCTGCTCCGGCTCTGGCTGAGTGATTCTGTTACTCTCAAGCCACTGTGCACATTCACGAATGAAACCATAGTCGCGAAGACCCTTGTATCTGAAATACACCAGGCGCTCGCCCATAAGGAATACCAGACGTGATACCTTAGTCCACTTAATGTCTTCGTTAAGGTATTTCATCTCGCGCGTGTGCATATACTTGTTGTCGAATTCATCAGATATTTTCTTAATCTGCTGTTCTAGAGCTTCAAGCTTCTTACGGCCCTTACGACCCTTGAACATTTCGGCTTCGTTTACCATTGAATCCTCCTCTTTTTTAGTCCAGTACTCGCGAATCATCGCCGCTTCCTGTAATCGGAATAGGATCTCCCAGATACTTAGGCTCTGGTTTCTTAATCCACTTAACGTAATCCTTGAATCTGGCCAGTACTTCTCTCGTATCTCTGCCAAACTGACCCACATAGTGCTTCTGGTCTGTGGCAACTCCCACCGCATCGATGCCCATCTGCTGGCATCCATACAGCGCTCTATATAGATGGTATTCCTGAGTTACTACAACTGCCCGGTCCACCTGAAAAACTTCTCGTGCCCGGTACGCTGAGTCATACGTGCTGAATCCTGCATAATCGCAGAACACATCTTCCTTAGGAACACCGAAATATCTTACAAACGCAAGCATAGCTTTAACTTCGTTGTATTCTTCCTGGCCTGCATCCCCTGTCATGAGAATCTTAGGTGCTACTCCAGCTTCATAAAGCTGCAGGGCTCCAAGAAGTCTCTGCCTTAGCATGGGACTTGGCGTTCCATCGGCCTTAACCGATGCACCAAGAACAATAATGCACTGGGGATTCATGCTCTTCATCTCCTGGATTTCTTCCTGAGAGAACATATCATCATAGTCGTTTAGCTTAACGACAATATCGCCTCGTGTAGCTCCTGTCACTATGAAATTAGGCACTGCCAGAACCGCAACGAATACAATGCAAATTATAATGATCGCGTTCAATACTCGCCCTATTATATTCTTCATATAGCCATTATAACTGTTAATTATGATGATTTAAAGAATATATGTAAGGTTTCTTACCTTGAACCCCCACAATATGTTGGGTATAATTGGTCAAAAGGAGCAATTACAATGAGAATAGAATACATAGGACATAGCGGCGTTCTCGTAGAAACTGAACGCCTTAATTTAATATTTGACTGTATCGTTGGACAGCCTGCCTCAGAAGATAAAGAGTGGTTTTATGACATCGGCCAGATGCCTGAACTTGATAAATCTAAGGGTACAGTGTTCTTCGTAAGCCACAACCACGGCGACCATTACGGTCCACAGATCTGGGATGCCCGCGATTATCTAGACAACGTCTATTATGTTTTGAGCAAAGATGTCCACTTCTCATCAGGAGTCCGCGCTCGCCTTAACATCACCGAGGCAGACATGCCTCGCATCAGCAGACTCAAGGGCTATACGTCAAATGACATCCAGCTGCCATGGGGCGATACTATCCACGTTGAAACAATCCCGTCAACTGATGTTGGCGTAGCATATCTGATTCTTGCCGATGGCCACACTATCTATCATGCTGGCGACCATAATCTTTGGTTATGGGAAGAAGGCGGTGAGAAGTACATGGCAGAAATGACTAAGAACTTTATGGGACCAGTAGAACATCTGGCAACAGTTCTCAGCCAGCCACCATTCAGCCTGGACGGAGCACCTGCTCAGATCGAGCTGGCATGCCTCCTCCTTGACGAAAGAATCGAAGGGCACATCTACGACGGCATCGATGCATACCTTAATATGCTCCCGATAAAAACCGTGCTCCCGATTCATCAGTGGCAGGAATATTTCGTAACTGATAACTACAAGCGTGCCCGCGCAGACTTCCTGGCAGAACACGGAATTAATATTCTGAAGGTTACTGGTGAGAATTGTAGGTTTGAGATTTAATTGACGCCTTGCGCTGCTGGCTGGCGCTGCGATTTAGCGCTGCGCGATTGGTGCTACAGATTGGCACCGCGATCTGGCGCTGCGCGATTGGTGCTACAAGCTAGCGCCGTAATCTGGCGCTGCGCGTAACGAAACTGAGGTGTGAACGATGAACAAAATGGGTTTCGGATTTCAGCGTATTCCGACTCTATCAAGTGGAGACGTTGACTTCGACAAGTTAATACCGATTGTTGATAGATATATGGAGCTTGGCGGTACATTCTACGATACTGCGTATATGTACCTGGATGGTAAGAGTGAAGAGGCTCTTAAGAAGTGTGTAGTGGAACGCTACCCTCGAGATGCCTATCAAATTCAGGACAAATTCCCCCTGTACACAATCAAAGATCCATCGGAGTTTGATTCTTATCTGCAGCTGCAGCTAGGCCGCTGCGGACTGGATTATTTCGACTCATTCTTACTCCACTGGATGAATGACGAAATATATCAGAAGGCTCTGAATATGTATGCATTCGAATATATGCGCAA
>JAGHTQ010000179.1 GCA_018065295.1 Candidatus Colimonas fimequi
ACGTCACCCGGATGGAAGTTGTTATATATGATTCCTTTCACAGGAATGCCACGGCTCTTCATGTACTCGTTAGTGAGTACAACGCTGTTAATAGTGCCAAGTCCTGCGTCTGCAATGATAAGGCAGCTGAGACCTAGTCCCTTGATTACATCTTCTAGCCATAATTATTCACCGTCAAAATTGATGGGACATAAGATCCCACCACTGCCTTCCATTGTCACATAGTCATAGGCTTCGCAAACCTGATTGAAGCCGTCGCGCACCACATCCAGCTTGACTGGATTGCCTTCAATTCTAGATGCCAGATGTGGTGATACCGCAGTCTCGTATACGTATGGACACATTGATTCCAGGCTCTGATCGATGCCGGATGCAGTCTTTACATGAAGCGCATCCCCTGGAATAAGCGTGCCATCCTCACGTCTGTCGTTACCGCTCATGGCAGCTTTGTAATAGCCTGTGCTACGGCCGCTATCAGCCAGTTTCTTGACAATCAGTCCTGCGATATACGTCTTACCGATATCGGTTCCTGTTCCTG
This sequence comes from Candidatus Colimonas fimequi, assembly GCA_018065295.1. Lineage (GTDB taxonomy): Bacteria > Bacillota > Clostridia > Peptostreptococcales > Anaerovoracaceae > Lentihominibacter > Lentihominibacter fimequi. The sequence continues at coordinate 539 of JAGHTQ010000179.1, forward strand.
TGATAAAGATATTCTTGCTCATTTGTTACCCCATGTTTCTATAAACCGGTCTAAGTCTTCCTACGAGAATCGCTGCTACGAAGCAGATTACGATATCTCCTGGTACCGCCAGCAGGAAGCAATAAAGGAAAAGTGGCCAGAACGCAATCGGTGTGTCGATTACGAAATTGCAAATCACGTAGTAGTACGCCATGCCCATGGCGTATACGATTAATAATCCTGCAAAGTTTGCCACCAGGAATCCTTTGAAATTATCCTTCTTCATTCTCTCGGAAATGAGGCCTGTGATATACGCCCCAATGATGAATCCGATGAGATATCCGAAACTTGGTTTCAGTACATACCATATGCCGCCGCCTTCTGCGAAAATTGGCAATCCCACAAGGCCAAGGGCCACATACACACCAGTGCTGATTGCGCCAAGTCTAGGCCCCAGAATCAGTCCTGCCAGTGTAGTGAACAGGAACTGAAGTGTGAATGGTACTACCGGAATTGGGATTTTGATGAATGCGCCCACAGCGATCAGTGCTGTAAATAACGCGCACATTATCATGTCTTTTGTTGTGAGTTTTTTGTTTGTTATTGCTCTCGCTTCGCTCATTGTTAACCTCTCTTCGTGTATTGTCACCCCAATTATATGAGGGGCGACGAGGATTGTCAACCATCGTTATATCGTTGTCAACCCATTGTCAAAAAATAAAAAGAGCGACTCATCTGAGTCGCTCTCATTGCCTATTTAATCTTAGGGCTGAGTTTTGATTTGCTCCATGCACCATAGTATTTCTCACCAGAAATAGTCTTGATGGATCGTACCTGAACGTAGTAATACTTGCCCTTCTTCAGCTTTTTAATCGTCTTGCTTGCTGTTGAAGTTGTCGCGTATTTCCATGTCTTAGTGCCCTTCTGTTTGTAGGCGATTTGGTACGTTGTCGCCATCTTGCTGCTTGGCGCAGTGGTCATCTTGACTGTCATTTTCTTCTTGCCCTTGGTAATCGACTTAACTACAGCGTTCTTTGGGTTAACCTTAAACGTGCATGTTACTTCTCCGCTGTACTTGCCAATTCCCTTGATTGTAGCTGTAGCCATGCCAACCCGAACATTTGATGTACATGAAACAGTATAGTCCTGTTCAAGGACAAGAACCTCCTCGTCCTCTCCTATTACTGTGAATGTAGGAATAACTGGATTGCCAGTGTACATCTTGTTTGAGTTAGCCTTGGCTGAAGCAATCTTCTTGTATGTTGGAACTGGAGTTGGTCCTACCAGCTTGACTGTAACTGTCATGCTTTCACTCTTAGGACTATTTCCCAGTGCTCCCTCAGTTGTAACTGTAATCTTAGCTGTACCTTCGTTAATAGCTGTCACTACACCAGCGCCACTTACAACTGCAACGTTTGTGTTATCTGATTCCCATGTCAGTCTTTCATTACTGTCTGATGGAGTCAGGTTAACACCGATCTGCTGGCTCTTACCCTTGTCCAGTGTAATCGCCGCATCGTTTAGTGATAAGCCAGTTGCTGGAACAACGAATCTAACAGCACATGTAGCACTCTTATCTTCTGTTGTAGCAACGATATTAGCAGTGCCTGTCTTAACAGGAGTTACAGTTACAACACCGTCAACGCATGAAACCCTCATTACTGATTCGTTGCTGCTTGACCAGCTGATTTCTGTTGCTTCATCTGGCTGCAGTGCAGTGAAGTCTGTGTTTGCTCCATCTGCCAGTGCCAGGTCGATGTTACCTGTCTTGCCTGTAGAATCTGAAATCTTGTTGCCCTTGTAGAGGATCTCAAGCTTATTTGCTTCTACTGCTACCTTAACAGTCTTCTTAACGCTATATCCGAAATCGTTTCTGTATTCAGCTGTGATTGTTGCCGAACCAGCTGACTTGCCTATGATAACAGCCTTGGTACCAACGTTGTCGTCTGCACCTGTTACAACTTCTGCAACACTGTTGTTATCTGAACTCCAGCTTACTCTTCCCAGATGTTTCTCTGGTTCTACTGTAGCTGTTACAGATGATGTTGAACCTGAAGTTAATGCGAGGCTTTCGGTACTCAGCTTAAGAGTTACATCTTCTTCTGGATCAACCGGGTCATCCTTGCCATGTTCTACTGTAACCTTGATAGTCTTCTTAACACTGTAATCAAAGTCATTCTTGTATTCCACAGTAATTACCGCTTCTCCCATGGACTTGCCGCTTATTACTGCCTGTGTTCCAACGTTGCCTTCTGCGCCTGTTGTAACAATTGCAACATCCTCGTTATCTGAAGTCCAGGTTACCTTGCCAATAGCACCCTCTGGCTTAACAGCTGCAGTTACTGCCTTGTCTGCGCCATTAGCAATAACTACTTCTTCATCACTTACGTCAAGTGTAACCTCTTCATCAAGTCTAGGAATTACACCAGTCTTTTCTTTCAGACATGCATTGCATACCAGCTTGTACTGACCTTCTTCAGTGTATGTTGCTTCCTTGACAATAATCTTGTCGCCCCATGAATGGTTCTTGCATGTGATTAATGTCTGGTCGTTGATCTGACCAAAGTTCATGAACGAACCGTTATTAATGAAGTTTCCAGTGATATCACCTTCAACAAGGTTCATTACGCCGTCCTTATTATTCTGGAAGCTGCCGTAGTTAACGATAGTCCCGCCTTCAGTAACATTTATTGTTCCGTTATTTTCAAGCGAACCTGAAGACTTGATTGTTACTGTAACATCACCCTTGATGTAGAGTTCAGTGTTTGCAAGTTCAATAGACTCACTGATTGATGCATCTGATATTACAGCAATCTTTGTCTGGTCATGCTTCTTAGCGAAGCTTACCGCTTCATCAAGGCTCTTGAACAGCTGTGCTCCGTCTTCATATGTAACTGCAGCACAGTATTCTTCCTTTGGTGCTCCCACCGGACTGAATAATGTATCTGATGTAATATCTCTTACTATTGATCCTGCAACATAGCAAGTATCACCGTTTGCCCATGCCTTCGCACCCGAATCCTCTTGAGTTGGAATTGTAACTGTATCGCTTATTGTGTATTCATTTAAGTAATTCTTGAATTTAATCTGTATTGGCGCCTTACCATCTGTGTATGCATGAAGCGGCAGTGGATTTTCATCATTTGCATCGGCAACACCCCATGCAGGCTCAGAATCTGCTGCATTGAGTTTGTATGCTAGTTCAATGCCAGGAATTCTCTTACTTCCAATCCAGATGTTTTCTCCGTTGCCATTACCAGTGGCATCGGTTCCGCCAATATCATAGTAGCAGTTGGAAATCTCAGCTTTTCCTCTACGCACAACGATTCCGTTATCCATAACAGCGTTACCATTACAGAAGTTACTAACGACGCAGTTTCTTATCGCCGCCTTCTCTGTATTTTCAGGGTTATTCTCTACAACTAAACCACCAACATTATTAAGTTCCAGATTGTCTATGGTAACATTCTTAACGAAGCAATTTGTAATTTCGCCATAGTTATAGAATGCAGCAGTTGCGAAGCCCTCTCGGTAGTAGGCATCAATGTTGTGAATATCTACCCTTATATCGGTGAATGCACAACTATCAATTTTACCGTTGTTTGTTCTTGTGATAAGTGCCTGATCATCGTCATCGATCGAGTATGTCAACTTACCGCCGCTTATCTTAAGATTCTTTACTGTTCCATCAGGCGAAATCTCATCAAACAATGGATTGAATTGGAGATTTCTTGGTCGCTCATTCATTTCTGGGCATGTAATCGTATGTCCATTACCATCAAATTCACCTGATAAAACTATGTTCTTGCTGAGTTTAACAAAAGTATTTTCATCTGCTGTTATGTCACTTTCTAGAATTGCATCAACGTCAGTATTCCCTTCTGCCAGAGATAATCTGTATGCTGCAAGTTCATCAGCTGAAGTGATGTGAGCAACCAAAGCATCCTCAATAAACAATGTTGCATCCTTATTAAGGTGCTTGATTACAACCTTGTACGTATTGTTTCCGCAGTCTTCAGGTGTAAGAGTTTCTGCACCAATTGTAACGAACAGCTTGTCAGGATTTGTCACATTCTTGATGAGTATCACAGCATCCTCTAATGAACCTACCGTAATTCTCTTATC
>JAGHTQ010000171.1 GCA_018065295.1 Candidatus Colimonas fimequi
GCACTATGCTTCGCCCTAATTATTTCATTATATATAATAGAAGAATTATTTCTTCCATGAGCTCTTCTGACCAACGATCTTATTGAATACCTTCTCATCATCTGTAGTCAGCTTGCTGTCTGCAACGTAGTATCCCTTGCGGAAGAACTGGAATCTATCGCCTGGCTTAGCTTCTCCAAGGAGAGGTTCAGCATATCCGATTGATTCTACTACTGAATCTGGATTCATAACCATCTTACCATCTTCGCCTTCGATCATCAGGTAGTCATAGTTTCTAATCTTAATCTGTACAGCAGTCTTAGCATCAACCCAGTGGATAGTTCCCTTAACCTTACGGTTAGCGCCTTCAGTTCCGCTCTTAGTAGTTGGGTCATATGTGCACAGCAGTTCCTTGATGCTGCCATCTTCATTCTTAACAACTTCGTTACATGTGAGGAAGTATGCTCCCTTGAATCTAACTTCGTTGCCCGGGAAGAGTCTGAAGTACTTCTTAGCTGGAACTTCCATGAAGTCATCGCCATCAACCCACAGTTCTCTGCTGAATGGTACCATTCTGTTACCCATTTCAGGAACTTCGCGGCTGTTCTCGATCTCCATTTCTTCTACCTGGTCTTCAGGGTAGTTTGTAATGATAACCTTGATTGGGTTCTCAACAACGTTTCTGTTCTCAACCTTAGTCTTCAGGTCGTCTCTTACACAGTGCTCGAGAAGATCCATCTCAACTGTACTGTTAGCCTTAGCTACGCCGATTCTTTCGCAGAATTCTCTTACAGCTTCTGGAGTGTATCCTCTTCTTCTGATACCTGCGATAGATGGCATTCTAGGGTCATCCCATCCTTCAACTGAGCCATCATCAACCAGGGCCTTCAGGTATCTCTTACTCATAACTGTATTAGTAAGGTTCAGTCTAGCGAACTCGATCTGTCTTGGTGGCTTCTCCCACTTGCCAATTGCCTGGAGCACCCAGTCATAAAGTGGTCTGTGGTCTTCGAATTCCAGAGTACAGATTGAATGAGTGATACCCTCGATAGCATCTTCGATAGGATGAGCATAGTCATACATTGGATAGATGCACCACTTGTCACCAGTGTTGTGGTGTGTAGCACGAGCGATTCTGTAGATGATAGGGTCTCTCATGTTGATGTTAGGGGATGCCATATCGATCTTAGCACGAAGAACCTTCTCACCGTCAGCGTACTTGCCAGCCTTCATTTCTTCGAAAAGCTGCAGGTTCTCTTCTACGGTTCTGTTTCTGTAAGGACTCTCCTTACCAGGTTCCTTCAGTGTTCCTCTATATTCTCTGATTTCGTCTGGTGTCAGGTCACATACGTATGCCTTGCCATCCTTAATCAGCTGTACTGCGCAGTCATACATCTCATCAAAGTAGTCGGATGCCCACAGTCTCTTCTCCCACTGGAAGCCCAGCCACTTAACGTCCTCTTCAATTGAGTTAACGTATTCCATATCTTCCTTAACAGGGTTAGTGTCGTCATATCTGAGATTGCACTTGCCGTTATACTTAGCAGCAGTAGTGAAATTCAGGCAGATTGACTTAGCGTGACCGATGTGAAGATATCCGTTAGGTTCTGGTGGGAATCTTGTCAGAATATCCTCATAACACTTCTGTTCTTCCAGGTCCTTGTCAATCGCATTGTGAATGAAGTTATTATTCTCGTATACTTCAGCCATTGTGGTTCCTCCTAAGTTAAATTGTTCCTATATACTTATCCAGCAGTTTAACAGGCTTATAAGACAGCTTCATGTCTCTGAGATTTGTTAAATCCATATCCTCTTCCCTGTTAATGTACTTAATGTCCCCCGCAACGTTCTTGCAGAACTCGCTTAATACCAGCTGGTAAAGTCCTCTGTATTGCGTGTTGGCCTTCTCTATGTGTTCGACAATCGTGTCGCTGCCAAGAAGGCCTCCTGCTGCCAACGCCTGAATCTTCCCATCGATGAGAATGACGCATCCTCTGTATCCCAGCTCTTCAAGGTGCCAGAACACATCTTCCATAGCGTCTTCTTCCAGCTTCAGCAGTCGCATTTCGTTTGGCGGCAGCTCTTTCTTCTCGTTAAAGTTTCTAATAAACTTCATGACATCAGGTGTCATCTCGGAAGTAAGCTCCGCATATTCGTATTGATAATTGTTCTTGAAGTAGTTCAGGTGATTCTTCTTGCTATGGAGCTTGCGTCCAGCAAAGTTCTTAAGCTTCTCTACTTCATATATATAATCGTAGTTGGCTCTGTCGTCAGCAAACTGAATTTCTGGAAGAGCTTCTCTGATTATGTCAGTCATATGTCCCGGAATAAGTCGCAAGCTGAACTTATAGCCTGCATCTTCAAAGATACGCTTAGCTTCAAGTACTGTCTCGCGCAGTTTGTCCGCATCATACTCACCTGTTGATGTGAGTGGCGGCATCATGAAGTGAACCAGGGTGCCATCTTCAAGCTCCAGGTGACTTAGTCCCTCTATGCAAAGGTAGTCACCGATTATCTCCCATGTGAACTCATTGATGTCTCGCCACATATACAGCGAACTGAACGATGCTCCCGATGCCTCATACTCGAAACTGTTGAAGAAATCCCAGAGTTTCTGCCTATCTTCTCCTTTTATCTTGTTTCGAAAAATACCCATGGGTTATTCGTCAATCCCCCAATTCTTAATCTCTTCTACCTTGCCGTAGTACGTCAGATCTCTCTGAAGTGGAGTGATTGTTGCGTAGCCCTTCTGGCTTGCAATTACGTCTATTGTATCAGGCAATCCTTCATACATGAGCGGAGCACCGCCATACATATATGAAAATTCATTGCCATTGGCTTCAGTCTCTGAGAATGACTCGTCATAATCTCTATCGCCGAGCACTGTATATTTAACGCCCTTAACTTCTTCTTCCGGTACGTTAGGAACGTTGATGTTAAGCACCATGTTTGATGGCATTCTGCCAGCAGCCTTCTGAAGAGCTGCTACAGCCAGCTTCTTAGCATATTCGAAATGTGTAGCTTCGTGTGTATCAACTGATACTGCAACAGCAGGTACGCCGCAGATATTACCTTCGATTGCTGCGCCTACTGTTCCTGAGTAGAGAGTATCTGTACCAAGATTACTTCCTGAGTTGATTCCTGAGAATACCATGTCGATCTCAATTCCTCTTGCTCTAAGAAGTCTAGTTCCTACCTTAACACAGTCTGCAGGAGTTCCTGTTGTCTCAAACGCAAGAACCGCTCCCTCGAATTCAACCTGTCTGCCGCGGATCGGCTGACTTGTTGTAATAGCGTGAGAGAATGCGCTTCTCTGTGATTCTGGTGCGAAAACATATACTTCCGCAACCTCTGATAACGCGCCTACTAATTCTTTTATTCCACGTGCATTGATGCCGTCGTCATTTGCTACTAATACCTTCATCTATATCTCCTTACAGCGAAATCACGCCCTTATTTCCTCTAAGGACGCATACACTAGAGATTATACCACATTTCTAATAAAAATTGGACTCCTAATTAGTCGCCAAGAACCTTGCCGATAGAATCGTGGATAACAAGGCTAGCCATATCGTCAGCAGATGTCTCTGACTTATTAATCAGGATGATATTGTTACCGTTAAAATAGTGGATAAAACCAGCTGCCGGGTAAACAACCAGTGAAG
>JAGHTQ010000036.1 GCA_018065295.1 Candidatus Colimonas fimequi
ATCACAACTTCAACTCCTGAGAAGTCACTGACAGTTACTCTTAAGAAGCATTCAGGAAGAAACTCAAGAGGTAAGATTACTGTAAGACATAGAGGCGGCGGTTACAGACCTAAGTACAGAATCATCGACTTCAAGAGAAATAAGGACGGTATTCCAGCAACAGTATCAACTATCGAATACGACCCTAACAGAAGTGCTAACATTGCACTGTTAACATATGCTGATGGCGAAAAGAGATACATCATCGCTCCTAACAAGCTTAAGGTTGGCGATAAGGTAGAATCAGGCGCAGCAGCAGATATCCAGATCGGAAACGCTCTTCCACTGGCAAACATCCCTGTAGGTACAATCATTCACAACGTTGAATTAAAGCCTGGCAAGGGTGGACAGCTTGTTAGAGCAGCTGGTAACGGCGCTCAGCTGATGGCAAAGGAAGGTGCATTCGCACAGGTTAGACTGCCATCCGGCGAAGTAAGAAAGGTTGCAATCAACTGCAGAGCTACAATCGGTGAAGTTGGTAACTTAGACCACCAGAACATCCAGATTGGTAAGGCTGGCCGTAAGAGACACATGGGTATTAGACCTACAGTAAGAGGTTCTGTAATGAACCCTAACGATCACCCACACGGTGGTGGTGAAGGTAGAGCTCCTATCGGTAGAACTGGCCCAGTAACTCCATGGGGTAAGCCTGCTCTTGGTTACAAGACAAGAAAGAAGAAGAACGCATCTAACAAGTACATCGTTAAGAGAAGAAACGAAAAATAGTCAGGAAGGAGCATAATAATGGGAAGATCACTTAAAAAGGGTCCTTTCGTGAATGAGAAGCTGCTCAGAGCTATCGAAGAAATGAACGCAGCTAACGAAAAGAAAGTTATTAAGACTTGGTCAAGACCTTCAACAATATTCCCACAGATGGTGGGTCACACAATTGCAGTACACGACGGTAGAAAGCACGTGCCTGTATATGTAACAGAAGATATGGTAGGCCACAGACTTGGAGAATTTGCTCCAACTAGAACTTACAGAGGCCATGCCGCAGATAAGAAGTCAAAGTAAGAAAAGGAGATAATTAGAAATGGAAGCAAAAGCAATTGCAAAGTATGTAAGAATGTCTCCTATCAAGCTTAAGCCTGTTGCTGACTTAGTAAGAGGCAAGGATGCTGACGAGGCATTAACAATTTTAAAGTTCACACCTGGTAAGGGTGCTGAAATCATCGAAAAGGTTGTAGCATCAGCTAAGGCTAATGCAGACGTTAAGGAAATGAACGTTGACAACCTCTACGTAGCAGAAATCTGCGTAAACCAGGGACCAACTATGAAGAGATGGCGCGCTGGATCACAGGGTAGAGCATCAATCATTCTCAAGAGAAGCAGTCACGTATCTCTTACTCTGAAGGAAAAGGAATAGGAGGTACACAATGGGTCAGAAAGTAAGTCCTCATGGACTGAGAGTAGGCGTAATTCAGGACTGGGATTCAAAGTGGTATGCAGATAAGAACAAGTTTGCTGATTACCTCATCGAAGACCAGATGGTAAGAAAGTACGTTAAGGAAAAATTATATGCAGCAGGCGTTGCTAAGGTAGTAATGGAAAGAGCTGCTGAAAATAAGCTTAAGGTTATCGTTATGACAGCTAAGCCTGGTATGGTTATCGGTCGTTCAGGCGCTGGTATCGACGAACTTAAGGCTGATCTCGAAAAGAAGACTGGTAAGACAGTTGCAATCGACATCAAGGAAGTAAGAAGAGCTGAACTCGACGCACAGCTGACAGCTGAAAGCATCGCTCAGGCACTGGAAAGAAGAGTTTCATTCAGAAGAGCTATGAAGCAGGCTATCGGCAGAACAATGAAGGCTGGCGCAAAGGGTATCAAGGTTCTGGCATCAGGTAGACTTGGTGGCGCAGAAATCGCTCGTTCAGAAAAGTACAGCGAAGGTAACGTTCCTCTCCACACACTGAGAGCTGACATCGACTACGGTTTCGCTGAAGCTGATACAACTTATGGTAAGCTGGGCATCAAGGTTTGGATCAACCACGGTGAAATCCTTGACAAGGGCCTCAAGCCAGCAGTTCCTGAAGAAAAGGAAGAAAGAAGAAACGGCAAGGGCAAGAGAGGCGACAGAAGACCTAGAAGAGACGGCGAAAGAAGACCTAGAAGAGACGACCGTAGAAACGATAGAGCAGAAGCTGCTCCAAAGGCTGTAAACCAGAGAATCAGAAAGCAGAAGGTTGAGCCAGTAGTTGAAGCTCCAGAAGCAGAAGTTGAAGCAACAGAAGCTGAATAATAGACAGTAGTGAAAGGAGGACACGCGTCATGTTAATGCCAAAGCGCGTTAAGCATAGAAGAGTCCACAGAGGTAGAATGAAGGGTAAGGCTACTAAGGGCAACAAGATCGCTTACGGCGATTTCGGTCTGGTAGCTACTGAATGTGGATGGATTACTTCAAATCAGATTGAAGCAGCCAGAGTAGCAATGACAAGATCTGTAAAGAGAGGCGGTAAGGTATATATCGATATCTTCCCTCATAAGTCAGTAACTAAGAAGCCAGCAGGCGTACGTATGGGTTCCGGTAAAGGTGCTCCTGAATATTGGGTAGCAGTAGTTAAGCCAGGCAGAGTAATGTTCGAAATCGAAGGCGTTACAGAAGCACAGGCTAGAGAAGCTATGAGACTTGCTTCACACAAGCTGCCTATTAAGTGTAAGTTTGCCATCGCAGATAAGGAAGAAAAGGGTGGTGAAGCATAATGGAATTAAACAAGATCAGAGAAATGTCAGTACTGGAACTGAACGAAGAACTTCTGAAGATGAAGAAGGATCTGTTCAACCTGAGATTCCAGCATGTAACTGGACAGCTTGAAAATCCAGTAAAGCTTAGAGAAACAAAGAGAGATATTGCAAGAATCAAGACCATTATCAGAGAAAAAGAACTCGAGAAGGTTAACGGCTAAAGAAAGGAGGATGTATTATGGCAGTTGATAGAAACAGAAGAAAGACAAGAGTTGGCGTTGTAATCAGCGACAAGATGGACAAGACTGTTGTTGTAGCATGTGAAGACTTCGTAAGACATTCACTTTATGGTAAGGCTGTAAAGAGAACTAAGAAGGTAAAGGCTCACGACGAAAACAACGAGTGCAATATTGGTGATACAGTTAGAATTATGGAAACAAGACCTCTCTCAAAGGACAAGAGATGGAGACTTGTTAACATCATTGAAAAGGTTAAGTAAGGAGGGCAACTAAATGATTCAGACTGAAACTAGATTAAGAGTTGCTGACAACTCCGGAGCAAAGGAACTGTTATGTATCCGTATCCTGGGCGGAACTAGCCGTCAGTACGCAAACATCGGTGACGTTATCGTATGCGCAGTTAAGGATGCTACTCCTGGCGGCACAGTAAAGAAGGGTGACGTTGTCAGAGCTGTTGTTGTTAGAACTAAGCACGGTGCTAGAAGAGCAGACGGTAGCTACGTTAAGTTCGACCAGAATGCAGCAGTAGTAATTAAGGACGATTTACAGCCAGTTGGAACTCGTATCTTTGGACCAGTTGCTAGAGAACTGAGAGATAAGGGCTTCATGAAGATCGTATCCCTGGCACCAGAAGTATTATAGGAGGTCACAAATGAAGATTAAGAAGAATGACACAGTAATAGTACTCGCTGGTAAGGACAAGGGTAAGACTGGTAGAGTATTAAAGGCAATGCCTAAGGAAGGCAAAGTAATCGTTGAAGGTGTAAACATTCAGACTAAGCACCAGAAGCAGACACAGAGAGAAGCAGCAGAAATCAAGCACCAGGAAGGCGCTATGGACGTTTCAAACGTTGCTTATTATGATACTAAGGCTAAGGCAGCTTCAAGAATCGGCTATGCTGTAGAAAACGGCAAGAAGGTTAGAGTTGCTAAGAAGTCAGGTACAGTAATTGACTAAGAAAGGAGGAGACGGTTTTGACTGCAAGATTAAAGGAAACTTACAAGAATGAAGTGTTCAACAAGTTAATGGAACAGTTCAATTATGATAACGTAATGCAGGTTCCTAAGCTCGAAAAGGTTACAATCAACATGGGTCTTGGCGAAGCTAAGGAAAATGCAAAGATTCTGGAAAGTGCTGTTGAAGAAATCGGTCTGATTTCAGGACAGAGACCAGTAATCACTAAGGCAAGAAAGTCAATCGCTAACTTCAAGGTTAGACAGGGCATGCCTGTTGGCGCTAAGGTTACTTTAAGAGGCGACAACATGTATGAGTTCATTGACAAGCTCTTCAACATCGCTCTTCCAAGATTAAGAGACTTTAAGGGTGTTAGCAAGAATTCATTCGATGGAAGAGGCAACTACTCAATGGGTCTTAAGGAACAGCTCATCTTCCCTGAAATCAACTACGATAAGGTAGACAAGATCAAGGGTATGAACATCGTATTCACTACAACTGCAAAGACAGACGAAGAAGCAGCAGCACTGCTGGCAGCTCTCGGTCTGCCATTTGAAAAGTAAGAGGAGGAGAACATGGCAAAGAAATCTCTTAAGGTTAAGCAGCAGAGAGCTCCTAAGTTCTCAACTCGTGCTTATACAAGATGCAGAGTATGCGGAAGACCACATTCAGTACTGAGAAAGTACGGAATCTGCCGTATCTGCTTCAGAGAACTGGCTTACAAGGGTGAAATCCCTGGCGTTAAGAAGGCAAGCTGGTAAAAATTACGAATATATATACATTTATATATAATAAGAAGTTAAGTTAAAACTACTATCCATTAAGTTCCCCAGGGAAAACTGGTGGAGGAAGGAGAACAGAACAATGACAATGACTGATCCAATTGCAGATATGCTGACAAGAATCAGAAATGCAAACACTGCAGGTCATGCAACAGTAGAAATTCCTGCTTCAAAGATGAAGAAGTCAATCGCAGGAATTCTTAAGGAAGAAGGATACATCGCTGATTTCGAAGTAATCGAAGACAACAAGCAGGGTATCATCAAGGTTACAATGAAGTACGGTGCTGATAAGGAAAGAGTTATCAGCGGTATCAGAAAGATCTCAAAGCCAGGCCTTAAGTCATATGCTAAGGCTAATGAACTTCCAAGAGTTCTGGGCGGACTTGGTATCGCAATCATCTCAACATCAAAGGGTGTTGTAAGCGACAAGGAAGCTAGAAAGCTGGGAATCGGCGGCGAAGTTATTTGTTACGTATGGTAGGAGGTAAATAGAATGTCAAGAATCGGTATTAAGCCAATCGAACTTCCTGCTGGCGTAGAGGTTGCAGTTAGCGACAAGAACGTTGTTAGCGTTAAGGGACCTAAGGGCGAACTGCAGGAACAGATCAGCAACCTGTTAAAGGTTGAAATCGAAAACGGAGTTCTTAGTGTATCAAGAGATAACGATGCTGCTCAGAACAGAGCACAGCACGGTCTTGCAAGAACTCTCATCAACAATATGGTTGAAGGCGTAACTAAGGGTTACGAAAAGAAGCTTCTTCTGGTAGGCGTTGGCTACAGAGCTGAAAAGAAGGGCGATACATTGGTAATGAACCTTGGATACTCACATCCAATCGAGATGAAGGATCCTGAAGGTATCACAACTGAATGTCCAGATGCTACAACAGTAATCGTTAAGGGCATCGACAAGGCACTCGTTGGTAACTATGCTGCGAACGTTAGAAAGTGGAGAATCCCAGAACCTTACAAGGGCAAGGGCATCAAGTATGACGGTGAAGTTATTCGCAGAAAAGAAGGTAAAACTGGAGCATAAGGAAAGGAGTAAAGTAAAATGGCTAAAGAAAGCAGAAATGACAAGCGTGTCGCTAGACACCAGAGAATTAGAAAAAACCTTGCTGGTACTCCTGAGAAGCCTAGACTCGCAGTTTACAGAAGTAACAAGAACATTTCATGTCAGATTATTGACGATGTTAACGGAGTTACACTTGCAGCTGCATCAACTACTGAGAAGGATCTCAGAGCTGAAATCGGTTACGGTGGAAACAAGGATGCTGCAAAGGCAGTAGGTGAAGCTATCGCTAAGAGAGCACTGGAAAAGGGTATCGAAGTAGTTACTTTTGACAGAGGCGGATTCCTCTATCACGGAAGAATTGCAGCCCTGGCTGACGGCGCTCGTGAAGCAGGTCTGAAATTCTAAGGAGGTAAATTGAATGCGTAATACAATTGATGCATCAAAGCTGGACTTAAACGAAACTATCGTTAACATCAGACGTGTTGCCAAGACTGTTAAGGGCGGCAGAAACATGAGATTCTCAGTTACTGTTGTTGTTGGCGATGGCGAAGGTCACGTAGGCGTAGGTCTCGGTAAGGCTATCGAAATTCCTGAAGCTGTAAGAAAAGCTACAGAAGATGCAAAGAAGAATTTAATCACAGTTCCTACAGTTGGAACAACAATCCCTCATAGAAATATGGGTATTTTCGGAGCAGGTAAGGTTCTGCTCATGCCAGCTGCTCCTGGTACTGGAGTTATCGCAGGTTCATCAGTTCGTACAGTTCTGGAAGCTGCAGGTATCAAGGACGTAAGAGCTAAGTCAATCGGCTCAAACAACACTGGTAATATGGCATACGCTGCTCTTGAAGGTCTCAAGACTCTGGTAACAGCTGAAGAAGTTGCTAGAAAAAGAGGCAAGACAGTAGAAGAAATCTTAGGATAAGGAGGAAGAACAATGGCAAACATGATTAAAGTCACTTTAACAAAGAGCACTATTGGCGCTTCCCCTAAGCAGAAGAAGGTTGTTGAAGCGTTAGGACTTAAGAAGATGCACCAGTCAGTTGAACTTGTTGACTCACCTGTAACTAGAGGCGCAGTAAACAAGGTAGCGCATCTTTTAACAGTTGAAGAGCTGTAGGACAGGAGGTGCGAATAAATGAAACTGCATGAATTAAGAGCGGTTCCAGGTGCAACTAATGCACCTAAGAGAAAGGGCCGCGGTACAGCTACTGGCCAGGGTAAGACTGCTGGTAGAGGTATGAATGGACAGAAATCAAGAAGCGGTGGCAGCGTAAGACTCGGATTCGAAGGCGGCCAGATGCCTCTTTACAGAAGAATTCCTAAGAGAGGATTCACTAATCTTTTCGGTACAGAATATACAACACTTAACGTATCAGATCTGAACAGATTTGAAGCTGGTACTGTAGTAACTCCTGAAATGCTTCAGGAAGTTGGTATGGTTAAGCAGGTTAAGGACGGAATCAAGATCCTGGGCAATGGTAACATCGATGTTGCACTGACAGTTCAGGCTCAGAAGTTCAGCAAGACTGCTGTAGAAAAGATTGAAGCTGCAGGAGGAAAGGCAGAGGTACTCTAATGGAAATGCTGAGAACAGTCGCAAAGGCATGGAAAATTCCTGATATCAGGAAGAAAATACTTTTCACACTCGCAATGCTGTTAATATTCAGAATCGGCTCACAGATTCCTGTTCCAGGAATGGATAGAGACGTTCTGGCTAACACATTTGACAGTGACGCGGGGCTCTTTGCTCTGTTTAACCTGTTCTCAGGTGGTGCGTTTAGTAACTTTACTATTTTCGCACTGAGTATTACTCCATACATTACTGCATCCATCATTATGCAGCTCCTCGCAATTGCCATTCCATCACTGGAAAGGCTGAGAAAAGAGGGTACAGAAGGAAGAAAGAAAATGGCTCAGTACACACGTTACTTAACAGTTGGACTGGCTATCATTCAGGCGATCGGCGTTTCAATCGGTCTTTTCCGTCAGGCGCTGATCAGCACTGATCCTTTCTCCGTAACAGTAATCGTTCTGGTATTAGCAGCAGGTACAGCATTCCTCATGTGGCTGGGTGAAATGATCAACGAACACGGTATCGGCAACGGTATCTCACTGATCATCTTCGGTGGTATCATCGCAAGACTCCCATCTGCTTGTCAGGAAATCTGGAACAAGCTGCAGGATGGAACAATGAGCATTATCACACTGATTCTTTTCGCAATCTTTTGCGTATTAGTAATCGTTGGTATCATCATGATCCAGCAGGGCCAGAGAAGAATTCCTGTTCAGTACGCTAAGAGAATGGTTGGCAGAAAGATGTACGGCGGACAGGCTACACACATTCCGCTCAAGGTTAACCAGGCGGGTGTTATCCCTGTAATCTTCGCTATGTCATTCCTTCAGTTCCCATTAACAGTTACATATTTCATGAGCTCAGACAGCAATGCTGCACTGTTCATCGAAAAGTGGCTTTCACCAATGGGAACACCGGGTGTTTGGGTATATGCAGCGATTAATGTTGTACTTATTATATTCTTTACTTACTTCTATACTTCAGTAACATTCAATCCAGAAGATGTTGCTCAGAACATGAAGTCAAGTGGCGGATTTATTCCAGGCATCAGACCAGGAAAGGCAACCGTAGAATACTTGAACAGAGTTATGAATAGAATCACATTTGTTGGAGCTATCTTCCTTGCGGCAGTAGCAATCCTGCCAACAATCATCAGCCAGTTCGGCGGACTGGATTTCAGATTTGGTGGTACATCACTTCTGATCGCAGTTGGCGTTGGCCTTGATACAATGAAGCAGCTTGAACAGCAAATGGTAATGAGAAACTACTCGGGTTTCTTAAAATAAAAATTAAAACCAAAATATACACAGATATAGGAGGCAATAGAGTGAATATCATAATAATGGGTCCTCCGGGCGCTGGCAAGGGCACTCAGGCCTTTAAGATAGTACAGAGATACAATGTTCCTCATATTTCAACTGGAGATATCTTCAGAGCAAATATTAAGGAAGGAACTGAACTTGGTAAGAGAGCACAGGCTTACATGGATAAGGGCCAGCTCGTTCCTGATGAATTAGTAGTAGAAATCGCTACTGACAGACTCAAGGCTGATGACTGTAAGGAAGGTTTCCTTCTGGACGGTTTCCCAAGAACAGTATTCCAGGCTGAAAAGCTTGACGAATTCCTCGAATCACAGGGCAAGAAAATCGAGCATGTAGTTGATATCAAAGTACCAAGAGCGGACCTTATGGTTAGACTTACAGGAAGAAGAGTTTGCAAGGCATGTGGAGCTTCATACCACATCGTAAACATTCCTCCACAGAGGGAAGGTATCTGTGATAATTGCGGAGCAGAACTTATTCAGAGAGCTGATGATAATGAAGAAACAGCAGCTAACAGAATTGGTGTTTATGAGAAGGAAACAAAGCCTCTCGTAGATTACTATGATAACGCCGGCAGTTTACACAGAATTGACGGCGCGGGTTCAGCAGATGCTGTATTCGAAGCTATTTCAAAGGCATTAGGAGAATAGCATGATTATTATCAAATCCGATGACGAAATAAATCTGATGCGTGAATCAGGCAAGGTGACAGGTTTCATCCTCAAGGAGCTTGAAACCTTCATCAAGCCAGGCATGACTACAAAGGATGTAGACAGATTTGTTGAAGATACAATAAGAAAGCACAAAATGATCCCTACGTTCAAGGGCTATGGTGGTTTCCCAGCAAGTGCATGTGTATCAATCAACGAAGAAGTTGTTCACGGTATCCCATCCAAGAAGAGAGTTATTCAGGAAGGCGACATCGTAAGCGTAGACGTTGGTAGTACATATAAGGGTTACGTAAGTGACGCAGCGAGAACATATGCTATTGGACAGGTTAGTCCGCAAGCGCAGAGACTCATCGATGCAACACGCGAGAGTTTCTTCAAAGGCATTGAGTTCGCTAAGGTAGGATACAGATTATCAGATATCTCACACGCTATTCAGAAATCAGCTGAAGGCGCTGGATATTCAGTAATCAGAGACTTCGTCGGACACGGCGTTGGACAGCAGATGCATGAGGAACCACAGATTCCAAACTACGGCAGACCGGGCAGAGGACCAAGACTTGCCAAAGGAATGGTCTTCGCGATAGAGCCAATGATCTGTCAGGGAGGATTTGAAGTGAAAACTTTGCAAAATGACTGGACAGTTGTCACAATTGATGGTAAACTGTCTGCGCATTACGAAAATACTGTAGTAATAACCGATGGTGAGCCTGAATTGCTCACGCTCGGCGAATAAGTGCGAGGTAAGGTAAATGGCTAAAAAAGACGTCATTGAGGCTGAAGGCAAAGTGGTAGAAGCGCAGCCGAATGCAATGTTTATAGTAGAACTTGAAACTGGACACCAGGTGCTGGCTCATGTTTCGGGTAAAATTAGACAAAACTATATCAGAATCATACCTGGAGATAAGGTTAAGGTAGAACTTTCACCATATGACCTTACTAGAGGTAGAATTACCTGGAGAGGTAAAGCTTAGGAGGAAAAGAAATGAAAGTAAGAGCTTCCGTAAAGCCTATCTGCGAAAAGTGCAAGGTAATCAAGAGAAAGGGTAAAGTAATGGTAATTTGCGAAAACCCTAAGCACAAGCAGAAGCAGGGCTAATTTAATTAGTTAGTTAACGGACATATGTCCGCTAATATTTATCGATTTATTTAAAGAACATCCCGTTTATATTACGCCCCATGTTGGGTAAGACATGACGGCAGCGTGACGGAAGATGGGAACAGGAGGAAAATATGGCTAGAATAGCCGGTGTAGACTTACCAAATGAAAAAAGAATCGAAGCTGGTTTAACCTACATTTATGGTATCGGTTGGGCTACTTCAAAAGTTATCTTAGAGAAGACTGGCATCAATCCTGACACAAGAGTTAAGGATATCACAGAAGAAGAAGCTGGTAAAATCAGAAAGGTTATCGAAGAAGAATACCTGGTAGAAGGTGACCTGAGAAGAGATGTTAACCTTAACATCAAGAGACTCATGGAAATCGGATGCTACAGAGGCATCAGACACAGAAGAAGTCTGCCTGTAAGAGGACAGAAGACTAAGACAAACGCTAGAACTAGAAAGGGTCCTAAGAAGACCGTTGGTAGAAAGAAGAAGTAAAGGAGGTAGACAAATATGGCTAAAGCTGCTAAGAAAGCTGTTAGAAAAAAGAGAAAAGAACGCAAGAATATTGAAAAAGGCCAGGCTCATATTCAGGCTACCTTTAACAATACATTAGTAACTCTGACAGATATGCAGGGTAACGCACTTTCATGGTCAAGTGCTGGCTCACTGGGCTTCAAGGGCTCAAGAAAGTCAACACCATTCGCTGCACAGAGCGCTGCAGAAGAAGCTGCTAAGGGCGCTATGGAGCACGGCCTCAAGACAGTTGAAGTTTACGTTAAGGGTCCAGGATCCGGTAGAGAAGCTGCAATCAGAGCACTTGAAGCTGCAGGTCTTCAGGTAACTATGATTAAGGACATCACTCCTATACCACATAATGGATGCAGACCACCTAAGCGTAGAAGAGTCTAATTGGAAGGAGGAACAAGTACTATGGCAGTAAATAGAGAACCTATACTCAAGAGATGCAGATCACTTCAGATCGACCCTAGCCATCTCGGTATTTTCAAGGAGTCAAAGAGAACTCCTAATAGAACAAACAGAAAGATGAGCGACTATGGCATGCAGCTTAGAGAAAAGCAGAGAGCTAAGTTCATCTACGGCGTTGAAGAAAAGCAGTTCAGAAACTTATTTGACAAGGCTTCAAAGAAGTCAGGCATCACTGGTGAAAACCTCCTGATCATGCTTGAAGAAAGACTTGACAATGTAGTTTACAGAATGGGCCTCTCAACAACAAGAAGAGAAGCAAGACAGCTGGTTAACCACGGTCATTACACAGTAAATGGCAAGAAGGTAAACATTCCTTCATACCTGGTTAAGGCTGGCGACGTAATCGCTGTTAAAGAAAAGAGCAAGAAGTCACCTAAGTTCAAGGAAATCCAGGACATGGAAGTTGGTATTCCAGCTTGGCTGAGCGTTGACAGAGACAAGCTCGAAGGTACAGTAGTTGCAGAACCTACAAGAGATCAGATTGACGTTCCTGTAGAAGAGCACCTGATCGTCGAATTATATTCCAAGTAATATAACGCTAAATCGTTGTTACCATGGAATGAAAGGGAGGTTTACTCGTGATCGAAATCGAAAAACCAACAATCGAATGTATATACTCAAACGAAGATCCCAACTATGGGAAATTCGTTGTAGAGCCTCTTGAAAGAGGCTATGGTACAACTCTGGGAAACAGCCTGAGAAGAATCCTTCTCAGCTCACTCCCTGGTGTAGCCGTTACATCAGTTAAAATCGACGGTATTCTTCATGAGTTTTCAACAATTCCTGGTGTTAAGGAAGACGTTACAGAAATCATCCTTAACCTTAAGAAGTTATCAGTTAAGCTGAATAACGGCGAAAACTACAAGAAGGTATTAATCAATGCTATTGGACCAAAGGAAGTAACTGCTGCAGACATTCTGGGCGATTCAGATGTTGAAATCGTTAACCCAGATCTGCACATTGCAACTCTGGAAGAAAACGCAACTCTCATCATGGAGATCAACCTTGCTAGAGGTAGAGGTTATGTTCCAGCTGAAATGAACAAGGATGAAAACACTCCTATTTCAGTTATTCCAACTGACTCAATCTACACTCCAGTTAACAAGGTTAACTTCACAGTAGAGAACACAAGAGTAGGACAGGTAACTGACTACGATAAGCTGATTCTTGAAATCTGGACTGACGGTTCTATCGCACCAAGCGAAGGCGTTTCAATCGGTGCTAAGATCATGCAGGAACACCTGAATCTGTTCGTTGAACTGACTGATTCAGCAGACGGCATGGAAATCATGGTAGAAAAGGAAGAAAACCAGAAGGAAAAGGCTCTTGAAATGACAATCGAAGAACTGGAACTTTCAGTTCGTTCATTCAACTGCCTCAAGAGAGCAGCTATCAACACTGTTGAGGAATTAACTCACAGAAGCGAAGAAGATATGATGAAGGTTAGAAACCTTGGTAAGAAGTCACTGGACGAAGTTAAGCACAAGTTAGAAGAACTTGGCTTAAGTCTGAAGCAGAGTGACGAATAATATAAGGAGGACTTTAAGCGATGCCAGGATATAAGAAATTAGGCAGAACTTCAGCTCACAGAAAGTCAATGTTAAGAAACCTTGTTACTGATCTGCTCAGAGAAGGTAGAATCACAACAACACAGGACAGAGCTAAGGAAGCTAGAAGACAGGCAGAAAAAATGATTACACTTGCTAAGCGCGGTGATCTTCACGCAAGAAGACAGGTGCTGGCATATGTATATGATGAAACAGTAGTAACAAAGCTTTTTGATGAAATCGCACCTAAGTATGAAGACAGACAGGGCGGTTACACAAGAGTTCTGAAGTTAGGACCTCGTAGAGGCGACGCTGCAGAAGAAGTATTTGTTGAATTAGTATAATTGTTTCAATAAATAAGCCTAACAATGACCCTTGGAACGAAATTCGTTCCGAGGGTTTTTTTATTGTAACTAATACATACTTCTTTCTGATAAAGTGCTAAAAACGTTGAAAATTCAACAGGTTACATTCATACCAAAAAAGTTTTAAAATATTTTGCAAAAAAGTTACTATGTAACCGAGTTGTAATGTGTGAAGTGCTATAATTCAGGAACATGATAGTGGTGGGACACTATCGGTATAAGTATTTTCAACATATTATTCTTTTAAGGGGGATAAGATGAGACTCAAAGGTTACAAAGCGAAAATCGTGAGTATTTTACTGATACTCACAATGGTATTCTCACAGAGTACCACTGTTTTTGCTTCTGCTAACCCTGAAGATGCGGCAGAGCCTACAGCACCAGCTGCTATTGAAGCTCCAGCGCCTGCTCCAGCACCGGCTGAGAAGCCAAAGGCTGAAGAACCTAAGGCGCAGCCTACAGACTCAACTGTAGACAAGGCATCTAAGTCAGAGGAAGCTACAGAGGTAACAGAAGAGGCTAAGGCTGAAGAAAACACTGAAGCTAAGGCTGATACTGAAACTACTGCAGCAGCAGAAGCAGAAGAAACAGAAGCTACTACCATTGAGGCTGAAGAAGAAGCAGTTAGACCGGCACAGGTTTTGAAGGTTACAGCAGGTGATGGAGCAGTTATCACTGTTAGGGCACCTGATGGAGCACTTGAAGACGGTGCATCAGTTCGCGCTAAGAGAGTAAACTCAAGTAGCGTCGAGAACGCGGTCGAGAATGCTGTTGAAGCAGAAGGCCACAATCTGGTAGGCATGAAGGCATATGATATCACTATCATCAATGCTGACGGTAAGGAAGTTCAGCCTGACAAGACTGTTAAGGTTACAATTTCCAACACTGGACTGGGCAGCGATGGTGAGAACACTGTATATCATGTTGCTGGAGGAAATGCTAAGAAGGTTGCAGACGTTGCAAGCGGCAACAAGGCAACTTTCAGCACACCACACTTCAGTATCTATGCCGTAACAGATGAAGAAGTAGCTGGCAAGTTAGCTACTTACGAATTCTATGTTGGTGACAACAAGGTAAGCACACAGATCGCTAAGGAAGGCGAGAAACTTGTTGCACCAGAAGTACCAACAAGTGAAGGTAAGTCATTTGTTGGTTGGACAATTGACGGTGAAGTAATCAATTTAGACGATTACACATCAGTAGGTAATGATCAGACTATCAGCGTTAAGGCTAAGTTCGCAGATTCACTCTACGTATACTTCTATAACGCAGATGGCAGCAAGATCATGAAGACAGAAGTTGTAACTGACCACAAGTCACATGACTTCAGCGCAGTTACATATGATGCAGGATCAACTAAGAAGGTAACAGGATTCGCTGCAGCACCAAACGGTAAGAAGAACATTGCTGATGCAATCACAGTTCCAGAAGGTGAAACAGGAATCAACGTATACGGTATCGAAGTTGAAGGCGTATGGATTTCATTTGACGCTGATGGCGGCGTAGCAGTAAATCCAGAATTCCTGAACGCAGGCGAAGGAATCAAGTTGCCAACAACAACTAAGAACGGATACAAGCT
>JAGHTQ010000207.1 GCA_018065295.1 Candidatus Colimonas fimequi
TCTTCCTTCGGAGTCCCGAACAAGTTCAGTCCCACCACGCCAATGCACAGACCGACTATCGCCGCCCAGCCAACCAGCGAAATAGGATCTTTGAAGAAAAACTGGCTCACCACAGCTGTGGCGATGGAGCCCACAGCCGTCCATGTCGCATAACCAACCGCTATGTTAATAATATGTAGGATCTTGCTGAAGCTATAAAACGCCAGTCCGTAACACACAAGTGTCGCCACACTGAGCAGTTTGTTCTGGAATCCGTTGCAGCCTTCCAGGCAGCAGGACCCCAGCACTTCGCAAAGAATCGATCCCATTAAAATCCAGTACGCCTGGACCTTAGTAACGTTCCACATAATGCCCTCCCGCGTGCGGAATTTCCACACAAGAAGCATTATACACTATATTATCTTCAGTGTCTTTGCCTTTTGCACGGCCTCAGTTTTGCCCTTGACCTTGAGCTTGCGGTAGGTCTCGCCGCAGTGGTACTTGACTGTGCTTTCGGACAGGTGAAGGGTCTGGGCGATTTCGCGAATCTTCATGCCTTCCGCCTGCAGCTTCAGAATTGCGATGGCGCTTTCGGAGAAATCGCCACGGTCAGTTTCGTCGGAGTTCAGGTACTTAGGATAACCGGCGGCGATTACGCCCGCAGACTGAATAACTCGCTCGTAATACTCACGCTCTATCGAAGGATTCAGTCCGTCGCCTCTGTCCAGTTCTTTGAGCAGAGGGTACACGGCCGCACCTTCTTCGCCAAATGTTCTCACGTATCCATATTCCTGACCAATGAGCAGGGCTTCTTCCAGAATCTCCCGCCAAGCCACGCCAGATCTCTGGCAAACAACCGCGCTGAGAACTCTAACCAGAATCATGAGGCCAACTCGGTTATATCTAGTCGCATATGCGTTCATTTTATTAAGAAGCATGCGAGCTTCAAGAAGCTTTCCCTGTGCTATATAGCCACGAGCTTTCGCCATATACACATGGCGCTCCAGGCTGCAAAACTCCATATCTTCGCTTGGCGCCTTGGCCATCCACTCGTTGATTTTATCCTTATCATTAACGCGAAGCGCCAGCTTGAACCAGCCGATTTCTGCGCTCTTGACCATTTTCTTATCGCCAATGTCTTTCGCGATTGTCTCAAATGCCTGTATTAGTTCGACCGCTTTGTTATAGTCGCCCATGGCTACCGCAACCTTCATCTGCACCGCGGTAACAACGAAGAATAACGGAAGGTTTGTGTGTGCGTCAAGGGATACGTGGGCGTATGTTACGTGGGCCAAAACCTTGTACAAATCTTCGCCACGCTCAAGAGCAATTTCGCTCTTGAGAATCTCCATAATTGTGTCCCCGTTAGTCTTAAGTATGCGGGTCAGCGTGTCCGCGGAAATCAAATTCTCCAGATTGTCGCCGGCCTGCACAAACTCATACAGATCCTTACCACCTCGAATAATCGATGACCGGTTATTAGTAAGCGGCATCTGCGCAAGCTCAATTTCCCCGTTCTTAACTCTCTGCGCCGTATCGTTAAGGATATCGATAAGGTGCTCGCTGCCCCTGTGCGGCAGCATGATGTCAAGATACGCCAGCTGAGAAAGAGCCGCCTTTTTTCTTCCGCCATCATGCCTCTTCGCAAAACTTGCAAGTTCCCCGTACCAACGCTCACTCTCAGTGGGATTCATGAGCACCGACTGAAGAACGCTCATTGCACTCATAAGCGGAACGCTGGCTAATATTTCTTCTTCACTGAGAGCCAGATAATGCTCACGGAACTCCCAGAAATAGCCGTCAGAAGTGTTTCTTCGCGCGTTACGAATAAGCAGTTCCTTGATAGCCCCACGGTTATCTGACAGCTCGTACATCTTGAGTGCCTTCATGTACTCGTTGTGACGTTCATAGTACTTGCCCGCCGCGAAGCAAAGGTTCTTGATCTTAGTACCTCCAAACCCTCTCAAAGCAACCCTGCGGATCTGTTTCAGAAAAATCGGACGAATAGCATATACATCGCCTTCGATATTAATGAAGTTTCCCGCACGTCTCAGATCGTAAATGATATTGATAACGCGAGTGTCACCAGTCAGGGTCTCTGCAAGTTCGAGAGTAAACTCATCCACAACGCCTACTGTCATGAGGAATTCAACCATCTCTGGACTCCAGTATTTCATAACCTTGTCTTCGAAATTGACCAGGTACATTCTGTCGACAGTTTCCCGCAGCTTATCGTCAATCCCCTGGCCAGTTGCGATTAAGTTAAGAGCCAGGCCAATAGCGAATGCGTTGCCGTTTCCTATGACAGAAATATACTGGGCTTCTTCATGGGTAAGGGTGATGTCTCGCGTCTTGGCAATCTCCATGACTTCATCTGGACCCAGCCATAAATCTTCCTCATTAATCACAAAAAGCCTGTTCTCTGCGAACAGCGGCAGTGACCATGAAGCCACCGGCGATCTGCTAATGAGAACAAGCCATAAATCTTCTCTATTCAAATAAACCTTCAGCTCTTCTTCCCTCTCGGAATCCATCTGCTGAAGATTGTCGATTACAACATAAGATACCTGGCGACCTGGCTGAGGTATTGATTCAAAACTCCAGCCAGATTCTAGACAATCGATGTAAGTGTACTTGTGAAAATCCAGGTACTCCTTAACAATTCTTGTCTTCCCGTATCCTGTTGCGCCATAAATAGAAACAGTCTTAAGGGCGTTTCGTGCTTCCTTGAGCTTACTCAATGCTCGCGGAGCCGGAATGTAATCTCTGTTCATATTCCACCTCTTATGACTGTACTAATATATATTCAACCCCTAGTGTGGTTATTATACAGTCATATTTATCCTTTGAATACTAGCCAAAAGTATAGTTTATACTACCATATTAATAAAAAAGTCCTGCTTAGTACAGGACTTTATTCATATTTATCATTAACTTGTCAATCATCTTGCGAATCACATCTTCTGACGTTGCAAAGCTGAATCTTACGCAGCAAACACCCTCTTCTCCGTAGGCTCCGCCAGGCACTCCAGCGATGCCCGCTTCATCAAGAAGTCTGTTGCAAACGGTCTCAGAATCAAGGTCTGTATCGAACTTAACCCACGCATAGAAGGCGCCTTCAGGTGCCACGAACTCAACCCCAGGAATCTTATTTAATCCCTCAACCAAAATATTACGACGCTTCTCAAACTGAACTCTCATGGCTTCAGTTTCTTCCACACATTCCAGAGCCTTAACTGCACCTTCCTGGAGGAACACGCTCACGCAGCTGATGGAGTGCTGGTAAATCTTCATTATATATTTGTACAAAGCTGGCGCACATGCCAGATATCCGATTCTCCATCCAGTCATTGCTGACGCCTTGGAGAATCCGTTAATTACGATAGTTCTCTCGAAGAACTCAGGGTCTGCCGCAATGCTCTTAACCACATTGCCATCGTAAATAATCTTCTCGTAGATTTCGTCGGAAATAACGATTACCTGCGGATAGTCGCGAAGGAATCTCTTCAGCTCCTCCATATCCTTATCGCTGAGGATTTTGCCCGTTGGGTTGTTAGGGAAGTTGATGATAAGCAGCTTAGTCTTCTCACTTGCCTGTTCCGCCAGCAGGTCATATGAAATGCTGTAGTTGTCTTCGTACTTCAGGTGAATAGCCTTAGGAACGCCGCCCGCAATCTGCACCATTGACGGATAGCTAACCCAGCCTGGAGTCAGCCAAAGAGCCTCGTCTCCCTCGTTAAGCAGTGCCTGAATTGCCACGAAAACTGCGTACTTCGCACCCGGTGTCACCAGGATATCATCGGCAGTAAAAGGCGCGCCGTTCTCTTCATTGAGCTTCTTCGCCAGGGCATTTCTAAGTGATGGGTTGCCCTTAGGGTCTGAGTAATGAGTATTGCCCTTAGCCAGCTCCGCTGTAACAACGTCGCATATTGGCTGCGGTGTTGGGAAGTCAGGTTCCCCCGCAGTCATATTGATAACAGTCGGATCCACCGCCTGCATAGCCTTAGCCTTGGCAAGCAAAGTAACCGACTTGGATGGTTCTACTAAATCTAATCTTCTATTCATTAATCTGCTCCCTTTCACGTTTCATCCAGCAAACGTATCCGTAAATATCGTTCGCTAAGAACATTATAAAGTTAAAGACCATAGGAAGATAGTTTAAATCCTCAATTGATGCAAGAATCCACAAAATTACCAGGATTACATCATTGGATGCATATGCAATAGCATAGTACTTATTTCTAATATACATCAGGTAAGATGCCAGCACGCTAGTTGTTACGCTAAGAGTACTGATAATCAGATTAGGTGTATTTAAATATCCTAGAATAAAGTAGAATGCCACAGTAATGACAACGGCTAGAACCACACCTATTCCAAGGAGCTTCGGCGTCATCTTCTGAGCAGCAACCTCGTGTTCTGCCTCTTCATATGGGTGAGTCACCCACTGATATACCGACAGGGCCGCTATCGGCATGGTCATTCCAAGATACGTTACCAGCTCTCCATAATAGTGGAACTGCAAAGATTCAATACCGTAAAGGAAACTGAATACCACTACCATGATCTGGCCCCATGTATCACCTCGCGCCAAAAGGATGAGCGCTGTCATTCCAACAAGAGTCGCCGCAGTTGCAACGAAGCTTATGTCAGGAACCAGCAGATTGGATCCTCCTGCAATTATGAGGGAGACTATATATAACACCCATTCTTTTCGTTTAAGGCCTCGGAATGGGTTATACATTACCGCTTTGATATATTTCATCAATTACCTCAGATAAAAAAATAAGCGAACGATATTGCATGGCTTCTAAGACCTAACGTCATGCATCGTGCGCTTCACAGCTAGCTACCCGGTGGCAGCACAATATTTTTTTCGAACATATTATACACCAATCCGCTAGGTTTTGGTATATAATAGTTAGAAAGAAATTCGGAAGGGAGCGTGGTGTATAGCGCCACAACAGAAAATATGAGCAGAATAAACTTAGGACCACAGTCACTGATTTATCCAGAACCAGTTCTCATGGTCGCAGCATATGATGAAGATGGTACTCCAGACATCATGAACGCAGCATGGGGCGGCGTATCAGGCGCTAACCAGATCACAATGTGCCTGAGCCCTGGTCACAAGACAGTTAAGAACATCCTTATTCATAAGGCGTTCACAGTAAGCTTTGCAACAGCTGACACAGTTGTTGAATCAGACTACGTTGGTATCGTATCAGCTAACGACGTTCCTGATAAGTTCGCTAGAGCTGGCTTCACAGCAACTAAGAGCGAAACAGTTGACGCACCACTGGTTGACCAGTATCCAGTAGCACTGGAATGCCAACTGAAGAGCTATGATGAAGACACTCACATCATGATCGGCGACATCAAGAACGTAGCAGTAGCAGAAGGCTACCTGACAGAAGCAGGTACTATCGACGTTGCTAAGCTGCAGCCAATCGCTTATGACGGCAACAACCACAACTACAATGTTCTTGGCCCAGTAGTTGGCAAGGCATTCTCAGACGGCGCTAAGCTGAAGTAGTGGTAATTGATACACATTTATATCACAGTTAAGATTTATGGGGGTATGAGTTATGGCAACTTTACATGCAGTTACCATCGCGCTTTGCTTCGGCGCACTGACACTGGTATTCTATAGAACATTTAATAACAGGAAACGCTAGAGTACGCACAGTGTACATACGAACACGACAAAAAAGACCGCTTCGTTAGAAGCGGTCTTTTATTGTTATTTCATTTAATGCTGTGGCGGTCTGGCCTTAGCGTCAGTTCTTACACCTACGATAAAGAATCTACCGTTCTCGTTAACGTTAGTACATGTACTGAGAGTTACCAGCTGATCGCCGAACTCTGCTGTTACGCCAGTGTCGTATTCACTGATTTCTTTAACGCCTTCAACATACGCGTCGAACTCTTCTTCTGTTGTAATACCAGCGCACTGGTAGTACTTGAAGACTTCTTCGTTGGAACCGTAAATCTGTGAGTAGCCGGCAGCAAGTACAGCGTATTCGCCCTGGCCACCTTTGTAAATAGTATCGAAGTTGAACGTCTTGTGTTTCTGATAGAATTCTTCGTCCTTGTACTTAACTACATCGTGGAACATTGTGCCGTTTCGCATGTTGTGTCCGTAGATGAGGAAATTGCTTGTAGGAATGAAGATATCACTCTCTGCGTCCATGAATGGAACGCCGCCTGTTGAATACTCCTTGTGGAAGTCGCGTCTCAGGTAGAACTCTGGATCGTCCTTAGTCTGCATAACAGGGAAGTCAACCTTAGTGCCATCGATCTTAATCCATCCAATCAGGTCGTTGTTAGCGCGCCAGATTGAAGAATATTTGCCGATGATGGTACCCTGTTCAGTCTCGATGTCTTCGCCAGACAGGTCGAGAAGGCCAGTCAGTTCCTTCTGAGCCTTATATCCATCATAGAGGTACATGCCTAATATTCCGGCAGAGCCAATGAATACTATCAGGCATATAACAAGCATAATCTTTCTAAAAATACCCATATGTCTTATTAATTATTAAGCAATTAAGCTTCGCGTCCCTTAGCGAATGCAACCTTGTTCAGGTCAACGAACTTAGGCTTAACGAACTTCTCGATAACCTGGATCCATTCGTCTTCTGCGAATGGCAGAGCGTTTGAAGCAGCGCCAAGAAGAACTACGTTTACAGCCTTAACTGAACCGCATTCTGTTGCAATCTGCAGTGCGTCGAATGCCTTAACTTCGCCTGATTCACGAGTCAGTGTACCCATGATGTCTGCTGGATATTCAGCAGCACCGATTACTACTGGCATTGGGAGAATCTGCTGAGTGTTAACGTACATTGTGCCGCCCTTCTTAAGGTAAGGGAGCCATCTATATGCTTCCAGTTCTTCAAAAGCAAGGATAACGTCAGCTTCACCCTTCTCGATGAGTGGTGAGTTAACTGTATCGTCGCTGATCTTAACGTGAGTAACTACGCTACCGCCACGCTGTGACATGCCGTGCACTTCACTAAGCTTAACGTCGTAGCCCTTCATGAGGGCCAGGTTGCCAAGCAGTACGCTTGCCAGGAGTGTTCCCTGTCCGCCTACACCTACGATAAGAATGTTAGTATTCATTACTTGGCCTCCTTTCCCAGAACCTTGATTGCATCGAACTTACAAACCTTAGTGCAAAGTCCGCAACCTACGCAGCTCTCTGGCAGGATATAAGGCTTGCCGTCCTTCTCTTCGATAGCAGGGCAGCCGATCTTCATGCACATCTTGCAGTTCTTGCAAGCCTCTGTAACAACGTGAGGAGTCATTGGAAGCTTGTCGATGAGTGCGCAAGGTCTCTTAGTGATGATAACTGAGAGTTCGCCTCTTGAAGTTTCTTCCTTGATAACCTTCTCAAGATCTGCGATTTCGAATGGGTCGATCTCAACGATATTCTTAACGCCCAGAGCTCTGCAGATTTCAGCCAGGTCAACTGCTGGAGCTTCTTCGCCCTTAGCGTTCTTACCTGATGCAGGGTTCTGCTGGTGACCAGTCATACCAGTGATTCTGTTGTCCAGAATGATAACTGTACCAGTTGAGCCGTTGTATGCCATGTTCAGCAGACCAGTCATACCTGAGTGGAGGAATGTTGAGTCGCCGAGTACTGCTACTGTGTTGTCGCTTGAGCCTGTTGCCATCTCCATGCCGTGAGCCATGCCGATTGATGCGCCCATGCAAAGGCAGCTGTCCATAGCTGCTGTTGGTGGCAGTGCTGCCAGTGTGTAGCAGCCGATGTCGCCCATAACTGTAGTCTTAAGCTTGCTGAGTACGTGGAAGAGTCCTCTGTGAGGGCAGCCAGCGCAAAGGAGTGGTGGTCTACCTGGAGCGTCTGTAATCTCTACGCTTGCTGGGATTTCCTTACCAAATGCCTTACGGATCATGTTAACGCTGTATTCACCCTGAAT